>CAZKZR010000098.1:0-8607 GCA_964557245.1 uncultured Anaerolineaceae bacterium
GGACGCTGTGCCCGAAACGCCCCGAGTGGAGTGACCGCTGATATCGCTCTTCCCAGGTCTCCGGGTACTGGATCACGGTGATGGCGAAGGGCAGCGCGCCACGTACGTCCACCTGCGCCAGGTCGCACACCTTCGAACCGTCCGCGCGGTGGACCGCCGAAACCGTCGCCGGATACCCGGCCGCGGTGAGCCGGGCAGCCTCTGCGCGGACGTCCGCGACTCCGAACGCCAGCGCCACGGCTCCGCCTCCCCGTTCGCTCGCCTCGATGTAATGTTCCCGCCCCGAAGCGCGGGCTCTTTCGGCATCCGGTACCGCGAGCAGTTCCAGGTAGCTCGCGCTCGCCGCGCTGGTCCCCGCGAAGAGTGCGCGGTTCGATGCACCCGTCTCGGAATGTCGTGTTTCGGGTGTGAGCACGAAGCCAAGCCGTTCATACTGCGCTGCTGCGGCCGCCAGGTCAGGGACGACGCAAACGAGGTGGTCAATTCGTTCCAACATGGCGGGAAGTCTAGCGCCAATCTCCCCGCCGGCGCGTGTAGACTCGCGAGCCATGAAAACAGCGTTCTACGAAGCGGATGCGTTCACCGGCAGTAAGGGGGAACACCTCTGCGACCTCGATTCGGACTACCGATGGGAAAAGGGCGATGAGGTCTGGGTAGAGGCCAACGGCAAGCGGACCAAACTGCGTATCACCTGGGTCAACGTGACCGTCAAGGACGGCACGGTCACCAGGGAACTGCTCGGTCTGAAGCTCTGACCGCTAGAGCGAGCGCCGCACGGTAATCCCACCGGGCAGCTTCACCGCCATTGAGGAACGCCCGGTTGAGCTCCACGTGCCGCTGAGCGGCCCCTTGCTGGAACTGACGCTGACGCTGGACTGGTTGACGTTCACCTTCAACCCGCCGGGCAGCGCGATCGTCCGCCGTACGCTGGTCCGGCGCGTGGTTCGCCGCGTTCGAGTGGTCACACGTCTCCGCACGGTCTTGGTTCGAGCCCGTTTCACGGCAGGACGCGCCGAACTCCGGCGCTTCGCGGTTGGCTTCCGCGTGCTCGTTTTTCGCCGTGTCACCATCGTCGCCTCCAGCCGCCTCGGAGCGATCCTAACGGCTTCCGAAGCACCGGCGCACCCAATCCATTTGCCACCCAGATCCCCGCCCGCGAATTAGATGAATATTGGAAAGCTCTCATGCAACTCTCATGCAGAAGTGCTCCAATGCAATCGGTGATGAAGATTCTCCTGGTCGAAGACGAGGCACGGCTCGCAACCGCCGTCCGGCGCGTCCTGGACGACGAAGGCTATGCCACTGACTGGGCCTCCGATGGGGCGGACGGCCTGCACCGCGCCGAAAACGGCGAGTACGACGTGATCCTCCTCGATGTCATGCTCCCGTCATACGACGGCTACGAAATTGCGCGGCGCCTCCGCACCGACGGCTCCACCGTGCCGATCTTGATGCTGACCGCCCGCGACGGCATTCAGGATCGTGTCCGCGGTCTCGATGCGGGCGCGGATGACTACCTCGTCAAGCCGTTCGCCCTCGCTGAGTTGCTCGCGCGCGTTCGTGCCCTGGGCCGGCGCGCGAAAATGGGCTCTGCCACCGAATCTCCCGTCCTCACCGTCGCCGACCTCGAACTCGACCTTCGCTCGCGCGAGGCTCGGCGCGGCCCTCGCCGTATCGAGCTGACCGCCCGGGAATTCTCGTTACTCGAAACCCTGATGCGGCACCCCGGCCAGGTCATGAGCCGCTCTCAGCTGTTGGACAGCGTCTGGAGCTATGACGCCGTGACCGAATCCAACGTCGTGGATATCTACATCCACTACCTCCGCAACAAGATCGACAAGGGCTTCGATCGCAAGCTCATCCGCACCGTGCGTGGCATGGGCTATGCCATCCGGGCCGACTGATGTTTCGGCGCGCGCGGCTCGTTCTCGCAGCCTGGTTCACCCTCGCGCTCACGCTGACGCTCGTTGTGGTTGGCGGAGTCGCCTACGCGTTGATCCGAAACGACATCGATCGCGAGATCAACAACAGCCTTGCGACCTCGAAGTCGGCGCTCGACACCCCGTATCCGTCGAGAGACAGCGGCGGCCCCGGCCGCGGCGACATCCACAGCGATGACGACGACGATGTCTATCGCCTGCCACCCGGTATCCCGAGCGACGTATTCCTGATCTACACCGATTCGGTGGGTAACGTCCTGAGCAATCCTCGCAACGTTGACGTCGATGACGTCGACTTCGCGAACCTCTGCCCGGACGACTGCGCCTCAGCCCAGAATCACGACGTTTCCACCGACGCCGGGCATTTCCGCATCCTCTCCGAATCTGCGCATACCGACGGCGTCTTCGTGCACATCGGACGCTCGCTCGAGGCGCGCGACCATCAACTTCGAACGCTCACCATCGTCTTCACCGTCGGCGGCTTTGGCGGAATTCTCGCTGCGGCGGTCGGCGGTTTCTGGCTCGCGGGGCTGGCCATGCGCCCTATCCGCCAGTCCTTCGAACGCCAGCAGCGCTTCGTCTCCGATGCCTCCCATGAGTTGCGCACCCCGCTCGCCGTACTGCGCGCCAACGGCGAAATTCTCCAGCGCCACCCTGAGCAGACCATCGCCCACAACATCGACCAGGTGGATGCAATTACCGCCGAGGCCGAAGCGATGACAAAGCTCGTCGAAGACCTCCTGACGCTCGCTCGCGCCGATGAGGGAGCCGCGAACCTCGAACACGAGCCCGTGCCGCTCGGCGCCGTCCTCGAAGACCTGGGCCGGGACATGGAAGCCCTGGCGAACTCGAGGCAGGTCCAGCTCGTCGTCGATTCTGAGCCGATCGAAGTGAACGGCGACCGCCACCGCCTTCGCCAGCTCGCCACAATCCTGCTCGACAATGCCTTCAAGTACACTCCGGCCGGCGGCAAGGTCACACTCAAATGCGTAGCCCACGGTAAGACCGCCGAATGCTCGGTCACCGACACCGGCCCGGGTATCCCCGCTGACCAGCAGGCCAGGATCTTCGACCGCTTCGTCCGCGTCGATTCCGCCCGGACGCGCGCCGCCGGCGGTTCGGGACTGGGTCTCGCCATCGCGAAATGGATCGCCGAGGCCCACGGCGGCCGGATCAGCGTCGAGTCCGTGCCCGGCAACGGCTCCCGCTTCATCTTCCGGCTCCCTCTGAGCGACTGACTGCAGGGAGTGATGCTCAGCTCCTGGCATCCAACTCCGTCAGCTGCTCCGACATGCGGGCATGGTGAACGCCGGAAACGAGCATCAACGTGGCCACAACCGCCATGCCGCTGGCAGCGATGCAGATCGTTGGCCGTACGCCGGCAGCGTCGGCGAGTAGTCCGCCCAGCGGTGCTCCAAGGACGATCATTCCTCTGTTGATCGACCGTCTGGTCGCGCTCATTCGGCCCATCAGCCGGTCCGGAGTAATCGCCTGCTGGTAGCCCATCTCTTGCGGCCCTTCGAGTCCCAGCCCTATCCCGATCAAGAACTGCCCCAGCGCGATGGTGGCGAGCCCGGCCCAATGTCCGACTGGAGCGAACCCGGCAGCGGCAACCAGCGCGAAGGCCACCGGATAAAGGCTCCTCCCGAGCACCATTACCCGGCCGGCGCCGATTCGTTCGCCAATCCGTGAAGTGACCGCTGTTCCGATGACCGAGCCGATTCCAGCGCAGGCGAGCACGGCCCCGAACGCGAACGGCCCCAGGTCGCGCTCGCGCAGCGCATACACCGTGAACACGACATTGAACATGCTGTTGAACACGAACCAGAGATGCGTCGTGATCGCGAGCGGTCCAAGCCGTGGGTGCCGGTACACCCACGCCAGTCCCTCCCGAATGCGGCTGAACAGGCCGGCTTCCGCCGTGGGCTGGGCGGCCTGGCTGGCAGGCTGCCGGATGCTCGCGATGACGATCCCGGAGACGAAGTAAGATGCCGCGTCCACCAGGATCGCCGCGGGCGCGGCCACCAACTGGGTGAACCAGCCTGCCAGCGCCGGCCCCGTGGTCTGGGCCACCGCGTCGCTCTGCTCCAACCGCGCGTTCGCCTTCACCAGCAGTTGCCGCGGCACAAGTTGAGGTATGAACGATTGAAACGCGGCATCAGCCGCCAGTGAGAGCACCCCGAACGCCAGCACGTGCGCGGCCAACAATGGCACCGTCAGCCATCCCCCCAGTCCGAGAACGGAGATCGACAGAAGGATGAGCCCGCGCCCGAAGTCGCCCACGACCAGGATCGGCTGGCGCCGGTGCCGGTCGATCCATGCTCCCGCGAACAATCCCAGGATCGGGTATGGCAACCAGCGGGCGGCATTGACCAGCCCCACCGAGCCGGCGCCGCCGTGCAGCGTCAGGACCACCATCACGTTGATCGCTATGGTCGTGATGTAGGTGCCGAAGTCTGACGCTGTTGAGGCCGCCCAGAACCGCATGTAGCCGGGGTAGTGCCGGAGCTTCACACCTCACCTTATAGGGCCCCGCGCGCGGCGAAACCAGCCGGCCCGATCTGTCCTCTCGTTCGAAGAGAAACTGACCCTGGTCCATGGCCGCTCCGCACTCGGGGGCGGACAATAGAGAACCATGCCGAGATCGTTGCAGGTCGCGCTCGTCGTTTCGCTCGCCGTCCTCGGCCTCTTCGTTGAGGGCTGCCAGCAAGACTTCTCGTCGCCGACTGCCGGGACTCCGGTTTCAACGAACATCGGAGCCCGCGACCAGGGGGAATTCCTGGGGGCAGGCGCCACGTTCCCCGCCGTCCTCTACCAGGGCTGGTTCTACGACTACAACCGCCTCGCGCCCGGCGTCCGGGTGAATTACCAATCCATCGGCTCTGGCGCGGGTATCAACCAGTTCAAGGAGGGCACCGTGGACTTCGGCGCGACCGATGCGCCGATGTCCGACGCCGACCTGGCCGCGGCGCCCTGGACTCAGCACCTGCCCACGGTGCTCGGCGCCGTCGCGCTGTCCTACAACCTTCCGGGGTTGAGCGCGCCGCTACGCCTTGATGCCGAAGTGGTCGCCGCCATCTTCCTCGGACAGGTGAGCCGCTGGGACGATCCCGCGATTGCCGCGCTCAACCCCGGGGCCGCGCTGCCGGCCGATGAGATAAGCGTCGCCCACCGCTCTGACTCCTCCGGCACCACCTATGTCTTCACCGACTGGCTGAACAAGTCCAGTCCGGCCTGGAAGGCGGCGCTCGGCCGGAGCAAAGCTCCGGATTGGCCGGTCGGCATCGGTGGTCTTGGAAACGAAGGTGTCGCGAATCTCTTGCGCCAGACACCCGGCTCCATCGGCTATGTCGAACTGAACTACGTCGCCGCCCTCGGCTTGCCCGCGGCAGAGGTGAAAAACGGCGCCGGAGAGTTCATCGGCCCATCGATCGACGCAGTTTCGGCGGCCGCCGCCGGCGTCACGCTGCCAGAAGACTACAGGGTCTCCCTCACCGCCTCCGCCAGCCCCGGCGCTTACCCCATCTCGTCGTTTACCTACCTGCTGGTCGAACGAGAACCGGAGAACTGCACGAAGGCCCGCGTCATGTTCCACCTGCTCTGGTGGATGTACCACGACACCGCGGCGAGCGGGTTGGCCCGGGAACTGAGCTATGCGCCCTTGCCCGAGCCGGTTATCGAGCGCGTGGACCAGACGTTGCTCGGCGTGACCTGTGATGGACAGCCCTTGCTGAGTGCGCCGCGCTGAGCCTTACGCCACCCGCCGGATAGCGGCAGCAGGCTGCCGCGTCCGCCGGCGTGCCCGCCAGGTGCGCTGACCCGCCCACCAGGCGTTGCCAACCAACAGCCCTGCCAGCAAGTAGTACAGCCAGCCGAAATACTCATAGGCGCCGAACGAAACCGCGGCCACGAGGGCGCCGAAAACCACCTGGTCGCGGTACTTCACCGGGCAAGTTGGTGGGTCGTCCAGCATGAAGAACGCGAAGAACAGCGCTGCCTGCAAGTCTGGCGAACGGAACACGCTCGCAACATCAGGCCCGCCGATGAAGCTGGCTGCTGTGAACAGGCCATAAAACGTCCCGAGGAAGACCAGCACCAGCGGCAGCTTGTTGATCCGATTGGCCGTGTACCACCCTCCCGCGAGCAAGACGGCCGCGCCCGCCCAGTTCCAGTCGGGCAGTGCGCCCCACCAGCTGTGCCCGGCGTCGAACAGCAAAGCGGCAATGACCAGCGCAAATGCCGCCGGGTTGAAGATGTTGGCCAGCCGTGCGCGGAAAAGGTGCTTGCTCGTAATCGCCAGGATGGCCGTCGCGGGAGCAATCACCAGCGATTCGTAGGGACTGAGCACCAGCGCGACGATCAGCCCGGTCAGGATTCCCGCGGTAGGGAAAATCCAGACTCGGCGCTCTAAACGCTGGATGATGATGTCCGCCAACGCCGCCGCGCCTACAGCGTTCATAATCGGCGGGACCACCTGCGAAGGTCCCGTGGCCAAAGCCGCAAGGACGGTCAGGGCGGTCAGCAAGATGAGCAGGTTGCCCTTCGGGCTGCGGACTGCCCGCCGAAGTGGGCGGAAATCAAAGGCGGTTTGTGCAGTCACGGTTGTCATCCCAGGAACTCCAGTAGGCCCGCGGTCTCGTAGCGGACCCCGCCGGGTGTGATGATCAGTCCCTCCACGCCCTGGTCTTCCAGGAACCGGAGGCCGGCGGCTGGGCCGAGTGCGAACGCAGCGGTCGCGAACGCGTCCGCCGCCATCGCCGTCGGCGCGATGACCGAAACGCTGGCACAGGCCGCCGCCACGTCGCCGCTGCGAGCATCGCGCAGGTGGTGCTCTCCTGTCTGCTCGTTGCGCCGTTCGTAATCGCCTGAGGTGCAGAGCGCCATCCCATCCAGGACGAAGCTCTCAGCCAGTTGGTCAAAGTTGCGCGGGTCGCGTACGCCGGCCCGCCACGGCTGGCCCTCCGCGGTTTGGCCCTTCATGAAGAGGTCGCCCCCGGCGTTGATCGCGAAACTCGGAAACTGCGCCAGCTCCCTCGCGGCCAGGTCCACCGCAAACCCCTTGGCCACCGCGCCGAGGTCCAACTGCAGCCCCCGCCCCAAAACCACGCTCTGGCTCCCGGGGTCCAGGGCAACGTCAAGGAACGACGTTTCCGCTGAGACCTCGGGGATGAAGCGCCTTCCGTCACGATAGTTGCGGTCGAAGCCGGCGCTGACCATCCTCGCGCCGACAGTCGGGTCGAACGCCCCGCCGCTCGCCCGCGCAACCTCCAGCGCGAAGCTGAGCGCATGGAAGAGCAGCGGGCTGAGGGCAACCGGTTGCAAGATGTTCCGGCACGCCCGCGAGAGTTCGCTGTCCGGGTCGAAACGGCTGCAGACGCGCTCCACTTCGTCGAACCACCCGAACGCCGCGCGGACCGCCTCGGCCGAGCCCTGCGCATCGCCAGGCACCTCGATCGTGATCGTGGTGTCCATCGCGATGTGGTAGGCCAGCCTCGAGGGCGCCACGGCGTTCATTTGTTAGACCTTCGCCTGCGCGAGCGCCTGGGCAACTGCTCCGGCATACGCCTTCGAACTGTCCGTGGCGCCAGAAACATAGTTCACGCTGGCGGACTGCCGGGCGATAACCTGCGCCGGAAGGCTCGCGACCTTCGAGCATGGGTACTTGGTGGCGCACCCGGTGATCTCAGCCGAGACTATCTTCCCACCTTCTACTACCACCGTTGCCTGGATGCTGCCGTGCCTGCTGCTGCCTACGCCTACGTAGGTGCCATCTGCGTACGCCGCAGTGGTGCCGGCGCTCGTAGTAGGTGTTGAAGTAGCTCTCGCGGCCGGCGTTCCCATCGGTGCCGTGGTGGATGTCGCGCGGGGAGCCGTGCCCCCGCTGACCGTGGTCGTTGTCCGGGCGGGGGTTGCCGTCGCGGCCTGCGCTATCGCCAGTTCGCCGCTCGGATTGCTCGCATCGGTGTGCACATAGCCCGCAGCGTAGACCGACACGATGGCTGCGGAACTCAGCCCCATCAAGCCGGCCTTCATCTTGCTTGAGTGACCGGGCTTCCAGAGCTCGCGACCCTTCTCGGCGCTCGATTTGCGGGGCGGGCCGCCCGATTGCCAGTCAGTCATAGAACACCCTCGGTGACTCAGTGGTTCAAAACTAGGCCCGAAGGATTAGAACAACATGTGACCGCACCCGCGATATCGGGGCCTTCTCCTCCTCTTTATGATGCCCTCGCAAAGGGACGCGCGGCCTGGACAGAAGCGCCGCGCCCGCTGGAGGGGCTGCTATGGGACGTGAAGGCTACTACGTCATTGACGGTGATTCGCACGTACTCGAACCGCCCGACCTCTGGGACGAGTACCTCGAAGCTGAGTTCCGCCCCCGCGCCATCCGCATCACCCGCAGCATCCCCATGCGCGACGGCGAAACGCGCGGCATCCGCCCCATGAACGTGACCACCGCCCAGGCCCCGAGCGAGGACCTGCGCAACCTTCCTGAGATGGCCGTCGAACTCAAAGCCCGCATGGCCGCCGATGAACATCTCATCATCGATCGCCAGGTCATCATGAGCGGCGGATTGGCGGGGCTAGGCGGCGTCGATACGCCACGAGCGCAGCTTCCCTACATGACCTACCTCGATGCGGCGCCGCTCCCGAGCTTCGATACCGTCGA
>CAZKZR010000099.1:0-8582 GCA_964557245.1 uncultured Anaerolineaceae bacterium
CATCGACGCCTACGTCTTCCCGCCGCTGGACTCGCACACGGAACGCGTGACGCTCATCAGTTGCGGCGGCGACTTCGTCCCGCGAGCCGGTGGAGGCGGCGACTACACGAGCCGCGTCATCCTCATCGCGGAGCGGTACGTACCCTGAATCGCCTTGCCTGAGAGGGCGGGAAAAGCTAGTCTTTGATTTCTGGCCCCGTGGTGTAGCGGCCTAACATGCCACCCTGTCAAGGTGGAGATCGGCGGTTCGAATCCGCTCGGGGTCGCCATCAGTTCACTCATACGATGCCCGCCTTGTAGGCGGGTTTCGTATTTCTCGCGACCACCGCACACGAATCTCCCACGGTGTCGGCATTTCCTCCTTCATCGCGAAGCTTTCAAAGCCAGGCTGAGCAAGCCGTCATAGCACTGCTGCACGAACTCCCGACTTGTTGGGGGCTAGCCTGAGGTGAGCCTGGCGTGTGGGGACTCTGTAACCCTCACCCGCTGGCCCGGCCCGCTTCAAGCGCGCGAGGATTCAACAAGTGCCTTGCCGGCCCTCTTAGCCCGCCGCAGCGAAGATGCGTTCGCACGCTCGTGCCGCTGTTTCGCAGGCGCTGCTCGTCAGCCGGCCAGCAATCGGGTTGGCCGCCAGCGTCCGCCACGCTGCGACGGCCGAGAGCGCCTCGCTTCGGATTTCCTCCGTGGCTGCGTCCTCACTCAGCCCGAGACGCACTGCCGCCGACCCCGGGGCGAGAATCAGCGCGAGACGCCGCAGTTCCCCTTCCGAGAGTTCGAGCAGCCCATCGATCCCGGCCTGGAGAGCGCGGAGTTCGGCGAGTTCATAGGAGGCTGCCTCCAGGCCTTCAAGTTGGCTGGCCCACGACGGCTGCTCCGGCGTTCTTCGTGCGATGGCATGTAGCCCTTGCAACGCCGTAACGGCCTGAAGCGTCTGTGCGCGGCTGCCGAACTGTTCGGCGAGCACGTTCTGAAGTCCCTCCAATCCGGAGGCTTCGATGAGTGCCCTCGCGAGGGCGGGAGCGGTGCCCGTGGCGCCCTCTCTCAGCCGCGCGACGGCCAACCGCAGCCCGAAGAGGCCGAATCGCGCGAAGACAAACCGGCGAATTTCGGCCGTTAGCGGAGAGGAGGAATCTCCCAGGAAAAGCGCCGAACCAAGCAGCCGCCGATCAACCTCGGAGGCCGGCCCTGAAGCGATTATGCGCAGCCAGCCGAATTCCTCTTCCGTCAGCGTGGCGCCAGTCTCCGCCAGCAATCCCGAAACCGGGACGACAATCGTCGCCAGGCCACGCAGCCTTCCGTCCTCTTCGTACCGCCGCGCGACGCGCCTGGCTGCTTCCATCGCCTCCAGGCGCCCTCCCCCAATTTCATCGGCGCGCGATAGTACCGCGATGACGTTGAATGCAGACCCGTTCCCCGCCCATCGGTCTCGCAGCGCCTCCAGCGCGTCCACATCGGTGCGGTGGGCGTGGCGCAGCAGGTAGATCACCGCATCCGCCTGGGGCTCGCCCCCTTCTACGCCCAGGGCCGTGGTTGTCGCTTCGACCCGGGTGGAGTCCTCGCTTCCTAAGCCCGGCGTATCGATGAGCGTCATCCGGCGGAGCACTGGGTTCGGCGAGGTGACCAGGATCGGGCCATTGCCTGGCGGCAGCGCCACCCGTAGGCCGTCTCCCGTGCGGTCGAATTTGAGCGCCTGGCCCGTGTTGGCCGCCGTCGCGCTGTAGACCTGGCCGTGCACGTACCGTGCCACAACGCGCGTGCATTCGGTCGCGTCGGTCAGGGCGAGGCGTTCACCAAGGAGTGCGTTGAGGAGCGTGGACTTGCCCGCGTTCACCCGCCCCGCGACGGCAACGCTCAATGGGCCGCGAAGTCTCTCGCGGACGGCGGCAGCCTCCCGGCTGGTCGCCGCGGCGGCATCCGCGATCTGCGCCACGCGCTGGTGCAGATCCACGTTCACATGTCCTGGCCGGCGAGCAGGCGCAGCAGTTCGTGCGCCACTGCCATGCGCTGGTCAGCAGCCGCGAGGTCTCGCTTTCGCACGGCGTCTTCCGCCGTCGCGGCCGCCCGCACCCGTTCCATCGTAGCCGCGAGCTCTGCCTGGGTGGCGGCGATATGGGCGCTGAAGCGGTCGCGGGCGCTTCGCTGGAGGTCGCGCCCGAGGTCGCGTAGCGCCTTCGAAGCCTCGAACTGGACATCATCGGCGAACTGGCGGATTGCTGTTCGGGCCTGCTGACGCCGTGCAGTGACCTGCCGCCGTCGCTCGTCGAGTATCTGCTTCCCCCCGAAAATGGCACCTATCCCGAGCGTCGCGCCGGTTGTCAGCGCGAGCCCTGCAAGGTTCGTCACCAGGCCGATCATGATGATTCCGCCCTGCGCGCCGCGCATCCCGGAGTATGCCGTGCCACCGAGTTGCTTCACCGCCGCGGACTCCGTGAGCTTGGCCCGCCAGAGCGATTCGACATTCACACGTTCCCGCTCCGAAATCCCGGCGCCATCCACGTGCTCCGCGCTCAGGACCTCGGCAGCCTTCGCATCGACCACAGCGGAGCCCTCTTCGAGTTCCGTGGTGATCGTCCCCACAGCGCTTCCCAACGCCGCGCGGAATTCGCCCGTCAGGTCACCCCAGGAGTGTTTCGGGTCAGTCTGTTCGATTCTCTCCTCGGAGATGCGAAGAGCCTCCCGCAACGCTGAGCGGAAGTGAAAGTCCACCTCGGATACCAGGTCCGCGTACCCGTCAGAGATGACCTGAGACCATCGCGCGCCTGGACCCCGCAGCTTTTCGAGCGCCGTCTGCGCCGCCAGCAGCTCCTGCAGGCTCTCTCCTGCGGAGGCGGGATCGCGAAGCGCCGCGATCTCGGCTGAGAGCGATACAGTCATCGAATCCAGCGCGGCCGTGGCTTCGCGTCGCGCCCGGGCGGCAGCGATCTCCGCGGACCCCGCCAGCATCGACTCCTGGATCTGCGTGAGCAGTCCGGGGTAACCGCTCATCGCGTTCAGTTCGGCGTCCCGGGCTTCGAACGCGTGCATCCGCAGAGATGACGAGACGGCCAGCGCCGGAAGACTGATGCCCTTCGCAGCGAGGATCGCCTGGTTCGTCTGCATGATGCGATCCGTCTCCCCATACAGGTCGCACTTTGTCACCACAAGGACAACCGCTGCCGCGAGTGCCTGGGCGCGTGCAAGGAACGCGACTTCGGCACTGGAAAGCGGCGCCGAGGCGTCCGTAACGAACAACACACCGTCCGCTACTCGCAGCGCTCCGAGCGTCATGTCGTCGTAGCCCGCGCGCAGGCTGCCGAAGCCGGGAGTGTCCACCAACACCAAACCGTGCTCGAGGAAGCGGTTCGGCAGCGCGATCTCCAGCGATTCGATGCCCTCGCGCGATGAACGTGCGCCGAGTTCGGAACCAACCTCTGTGAGCGCATCGAACGGCAACTCTTCGATCACCGCTTCATCACCGCGGCGGCGGGCGCGGAGGCTTCGCACCGGGCCGAAGCGGATCACCGCCGGCACTGCTGTCGCCAGGTCGTCATCGACGGTCAGGATAGCCTCGCCAAGGAGCCCGTTGATGAGCGAGCTCTTGCCTTGCTTGAACTCGCCGAGGACAGCCACGAGGACTTCCTGGCGTGCCAGCCGCGCCGACGCCATCTCCAGTTGGTCAACCACGCCCGGATGGCCCGCGTCGCGTGCGAGCTTCAGGCCCGCGGCGACGACCTCGGTCAGTGGTGGGGCATCCTGAGTCGCAACGGGTGCAGCTGGCATCTCGTGTCCACGGATACAAAAAGTAGCAGTTGAGCCGCGATTCGCCCGAAAAGCGGCTTCTACACTCTGGCACGTTCGAGAGTGTTCGCAAAGGTGGCTCAGGTGAAATACACGCTCGGGATCGACCTCGGCACCAGCGCGACCGCTGCTGCGACCTTCGCGGCAGGCCGCGCGGAAGTTCTCGACCTTGGCTCGCAGGGCGGCACGATGCCCAGCCTGATCCTCCTCCGAGAAGACGGAGAGGCGCTCGTCGGAGAGGCCGCCGAACGACGAGCCAGCGCCGAACCTTCCCGTCTCGCCCGCGAATTCAAGCGCCGCTTCGGAGATCCGACGCCCTTGGTGCTCGGCGGCACACCGTTCGGCGCCGACGCGCTGGTCGCCAGGACCTGGGCGGCAGTGGTGGCGCGGGCGACCGAGCGTATGGGCGCCGCGCCGGAGCGCATCGCGCTCACCCACCCGGCCAGCTACGGCCCCTACAAGATGGAGCTGCTGGGCCAGGCAGCCCGCCAGGCCGGCATCGAAAGACCGGTCTTCCTCTCCGAACCCGAAGCCGCAGCCATCGAGTATGCCAACCTCGAGCGAATCGACGATGACGCCGTCATCGCTGTCTACGACTTTGGCGGTGGGACCTTCGACGCGACCATTCTGCGGAAGTCCGGTAGCGGCTTCGCCGTCCTTGGAGAGCCCGAGGGCCTCGAGCGCCTCGGCGGAGCGGATTTCGACGACGCCGTCCTCGCCTATGTACTCGATTCGCTCCGCTCCGGCGGCGCTGCCATCGACGCGGGCGACGGCGCCACACGCGTGGCCCTCGCTCGCCTGCGAGAGGAGTGCCGGCTTGCGAAGGAAGCGCTTTCCGAAGACACCGACGTCGCAATCCCGGTGATGCTCCCCGCGCTGCACACCCAGGTCCGCCTCACCCGCCCGGAGTTCGAGAGCATGATTCGGCCCCGGCTGACGGAAACCACCGCGGCCCTTGCCCGTGCCGTGCGCTCCGCCGGTCTCGCGATGGAAGACATTGGTCGTGTGGTCCTGGTGGGCGGCAGTTCGCGCATCCCGCTGGTCGCCGAGATGGTGAGTGCCGCGACTGGACGGCCGGTGTCGGTCGATGTCCACCCGAAGCAGGTGGTCGCCCTAGGCGCCGCCCGAGTCGCCGCTGCCCAGGATCCGGCTCCAGGCGTCGTTCTCACCGCCGAACGCCAGCCCGTCGCACTGTCAATCTCGGAACCACTCCCACCCGGTCCGGTCGCCGAATTACCCGTTCCCGCGCTCGCGTCTCCGCTCGTGAACGAGGGTGCTCCGGCCGCGCGTCCGGCTCAGCCGGCCAACAGTGCAAATGGTCGCTTCCGCGGAAGCGGGAGGCTCCCCTGGATAGGCGGGGGCCTGGTTGTTCTTGCCGTCCTTTCGGCTGCGGCGGTCTACGGGCTGTTTGGTCGCGGCGGCGAAAAGGCCCTTGCAGCCCAGATCGATGATGTTGAGCTCGTCGCTGACCGCTATGAAGTCAGCTTCACTACCCGTGGGTTCAGCCCGGATGCCTCGGGGAACGCGGTCGCGTTCTACTGGGAATCGAAAGGCGCTGGCAGCGGCACCGCCTGGGGCAGCGCGGCTGGGTTCAACGGCTTCACGCCCGCCGGCAGGCCCGCCCCTGGCGACCGCATCTGCATCGTGGTCATCCGAAAAGACGGCACTCCGATCGAAGCCTCCGGCGACTGTCACGCCGTTGCCGCAGCGCCCGCTGCAGCCACCAGCGCGTCGCCCGCCGCTTCCAGCACCGCGGCCCCGACCGCGACGGCGACCGCCGCCGACCGCCAGGCGCGAATTACGGGAATCACCGTTTCGAACGGCCGGTACCAGGTTGCCTACACGACGAACTACGCCACGCCCACCGGTGGGCAGCACGTCCACTTCTTCTTCAACACGGTACCGCCGGCGCAGGCCGGAATTCCCGCCGCTGGACCGTGGTTCGTCTACTTCGGCCCAAGCCCATTTCAGGGCTATGCGGTAGCTGAAAAGCCGGTCGGCGCCACGCAGATGTGCATTCTCGCCGCCAACCCGGACCATTCAGTCCAGCAGGGCACGGGCAACTGCTGGAACTTGCCGCAGTGATCGAAGAATCCCACCAGTGATGTCAATCTCCCCCTTTTGAAACAAGCATGATCTTTGTAGCATCCGAGCTACGTCCTCCGAGGCAACGGCAATGGGTAATGCCTGGAACCAGGAACTCCGCTCTCTGCGCGATATTGCGGGGCTAACACGCGCTGAACTGGCGGCGAGAGCGGCCGTTTCCGAAGCCTCCATCCGGGCCTACGAATCCGGCGCGCGCCACCCCGCCCGCGAGACGCTGAACGCACTGCTGGACGCCTTGGCGGTCGAGCCCATCCGCCGCCACCAAATCCAGGTTGGCGCCGGCTATGCGACCGACGGCGGCATCGTGGGCGCCGCACCGTCTGGCCCGGATTACTCGCTCGACGAGGCGAAGGCCGAGATCCAGCGATACCCGTGGCCCGCCCACATCAACAATGAAATGTTCGAGGTGCTCGACGCCAACCGCCTCATGCAGGCCGTGTGGGGCGTGGACATGGAGACTGAACGGCACTCCTCAGTAGAACGCAGTTTCGTCGTCGCGATGAGTGACAAACCGTTTGCGGACCGCGTGCTCAATTGGGACGATTCGATGACGCTCATCGCGAGGATGATCAAGGGCTCCCATACCGAAGCCGGCGTCGAATCGAACGCCATGAACCCGTATCTCGCCTCCATCGCCCAGAGCTTTCTCATGGGCGACCCCGGCTACGTCCAGCGCTTCCTGCGGATCTGGGCCGATTGCACGCCACTCCTCCAGAAGCGGCGGTTCACATGTCCCCTCATCTGGAATCACGCCGACCTCGGGCGCATGAACTTCTGGATCGTCGTCAACCCGGCGAACTTCGACGCGTATATGACGTTCTGCGAATGGATGCCGACCGACGGTGACACGCACAAGAAACTCGACATCCTGCGTGAGCGAATCCCCGCCCGCCATTAGTGCTACAGCCCGTAGCAGCGGCGGCTACACGATGTAGCAGTTCGTTATTGAGGCCATGATCGGACCCGGTTCAAAGTGCGCTGCAACACCGGCAGTGAGGCGCCAGATGGCTACCAACACGAAGAACCAACGTCCCGATCCCGCGAAGGAACAGCAGGAAGCGCTCAACCGCGCGGTTGGCGCGAGTGCGATCGGAAAGACCGCACCGGCCCTCAACCGCACCAGTGATGCCAGTTCGCTCGATACCTTCAACGCCACACCCGCCCCGACCAAAGTGGAGTCAGCCGTGGCCGGCATCTCTCGCAGTCGCGAGGATGACGGCCTTAAGAACCCCGGCGGGGCGTCCGGTGACGACAACAACATGGGCGGGCCGCGAGACCTTAACGCAGACGAGGCTGCCCGAGCCGAAGAAGCCGCCCGTGGACGCCTCGATAACGTGGGGAATGACCACGAAGACACCGATGGCGAGGATGACCAGTCCCCATTCGAGTTCAAGAACCCGGCTATCGAAGCGTTGAAGCAAGAGATGTACGACAGCCTCGAGACTGACGACGAGCAGGGCCAGGGCGCCGGCACTGCCGCGGGGAAGCACGCACCCGGAAGCTCAGGCGGCGGGGGAGAAGTCTCGAGCACCGGGGCACGTGGGGCTGACGGCAGCGGCGGACAAGCATCGGCGACTGGCTCCGGAGCGACGGGCGGCCACGAGGACGCGCATGACCCGTTCACGGGCCAGGGCATTGGGACGAACGCCTACTCCGGAGGAGGTGGGTTGCCCGGGTTGCCGGATATCAATGCCCGCGTCGGCGGCTTCCAGCCTGATGCCCAGATGACGGCCGTCATGGGCCTGGCTGTCGCGGAAGCCAGCGACCACGGAGACGGTCGCCCGAGCGTGGCGGATGGGGGGACTAGTACCCCGCTGGCGAATGCCTATGCGTACGCGAACTCACGAGAGGGCGAAAAGGCGACGGCCGAGAAGTACGGTGTGACTCCTTCTGGGGGCGGCGCCGGCGAGGCTGAACCAGAGGACTCGGCCGAAGAAACGTCCGACGAACCGGAGGAACGGGGACCCCTCGACGCACTTTGGGAGTGGATCTCCGGCGAGCGGAACTGGGACGGAAGTATGCCGACTCAGACGGCCGGGCCATCCGGGGATTTCACCGGAGTGGATCTCGACGGCCTCGACAAGGTGGACAAGAGCGACCAGGTGACCCAAGGCAAGAATGTCGGGGTAGCGAACTTGGAAACATCCATCGGCAAGGCGCTAGGCACTAAGGGACCGAAGGACCAATTGCCTCCGGGAAGCGACGACTCGGGTGGACCGCCCACGCCCGCGGAAATCGCCTTCCGTCGGCATCTCTACGAGACGCTGCACTACCAGGGCTCTCCCGGACACAACGAGGGCGTCACCAACCCGGATCCCACGTCCGAAGGGATTGACCGCAGCGGCACCGTGGCGATTGACCACAGCCGCGATGTCCAGGAATCGATGGTGGGCCAGCCCGTGCGCGACGGCAGCGGTGCGTCCGGCCGCGGGCCGCTCACCCTTGGTCGCCTGCCCGGCGACCTGGGCAATGTCGATCCGGGCGAAGGTGACGACTTCGGACCCATCACGAGCAACCCTCAGACCGACGACCCTGGCTCCGCCCTCGATGGCTTCGGCGGCTCCGGCCTGAGCATCGCCGACGCTCACCGTGATGACGAGGAAGACGACGACGATTCGGACGACGACGACAGTAATTAGCCAGCTCTCCACGACGCTCCGGAGGTAAGAACGAATGGCAGACGACGCGACTGCAACCAC
>CAZKZR010000100.1:0-3464 GCA_964557245.1 uncultured Anaerolineaceae bacterium
AGCGCCCATCCCACCAGGGACGAGCGCTGCGGCCCGCGGTACCACCCTGTTTTCCCTCCGAAGAAGGACACTCACGGGGCGCAATCACACCCCTGCCCCTGTTAACGGTGGGCGTCCGTCCGGATCTACTGGGAGTGCTCGACTCCTTTCGGCCGGAGGCTCGGGAGGGATTTTCGCGCCTTGTTTCCGTGCCCCCTCACACCATCTGGGGCTCGCTGGCCGGAACACCGGGCGGTACTCGTCTCCGTCAATGCCGCTATTCGCCAGTGAAGCAGTGTGCGAGGCTGCGTGTCAATCATGAAGCACGGATTCTGGCTCAGGGTGCTGCTGGTCGCGGCCTTCAGCGCGGTGCTCGCCGCGGCCTGCGGCGGCGATGACGACATCACGATCCAGCGGCCGGCAACCTCCACCCCGGCCCCGGCTCAGACAACTCCCACTCCAGGGCCGGGCGATGTCCCAACGGAATTCCGCGTTGCCTTCATCAACCTGATGAGCCCGATCTCGCTCGATGCGACGAACTCCACCTCTTCGGACACATTCGAAGCGCGCCTGACGCTGGTCATCGAGGAGCTCCGCGAGTTCAAACCGGACCTCGTCGCCTTGAGCGAAGCCACCCGGACGAATGCCCACGGCAGCGTCGAAGACCGCCTCGTGAAGGAACTCAAGCTGGAGTCGGTGTATATCGCCGCGAAACCCTGGTACGTAGGCCTTTCGAAAGAGCAGAACACCGAAATCGCCAACCAGGTCGGTTTCCAGGAAGGCGAACTGCTACTGGTCCGGAGCGATCGGTTCCCGGTCCTCGGCTACGAGAAGATGTGGTTGAACCCGCGCACCTCGGAGGCGGAAGGGCCGGGTGCCCTGCACGTAAAAGTCAAGGGTCCGCCGTCGATCGGCGAAATCGACGTGTTCCTCTCGCACCTCACGGGGCCGGACTCGAAAATCCGCGCCCAGCAGGCTACCTCGTTCGCCCAGTTCATCAAGGCAAAGAAGGGCAGCGGGCCGACCATCGTGATCGGCGACTTTGGCGATCCGGCCGGTACGCCCACACAGCAGGCGTTCCTCGATATCGGCCTCACTGACGTGCTCCAGGAATCGGGCCTGCAGACCTGCTGCCGCGAGGGCCTCGTGGACGAGCAGCCCGGCCTGACCACGCGACTCGACTATGTCCTGACATCGCAGTGGATGCCGTCAGCGCTGGGAGTGTTCGCGGCCGAGCCGAAAAAGTTGGATTCCGGACAACTCCTGTATGCGAGCGACCACAACGGACTGACGGCGGTATTCCCGATCGGTGCGCCCCCGGGGCCTTAGCACGGTCGACTCAACGGGAACGCTTTGGATGACGCCGTTGACCCGGGAGGATTAGGATTCGCGCCAGCACCCGGGAGGTGACCCTTGGCCGTCCTAGCAGAGTCAGCTTCGTCCTATCCCGTAGACATCTACGTGGAGCCGCAGACAGAGCCACGGAACAAGATGACCGTGGCGTTCCGCATCATCCTCGCCATCCCGCACCTGCTCCTCGTTGGAGGGACGGTAGGCATCGGCTCGATCTACGCCTTCCGCGGAGGGTGGTACGGAAGCTTCGGCAGCAGCGGCGTTTTGGGCGCCGTCGCCGGAGTGTGCGCCATCATCTCCTGGTTCGCGATTCTTTTCGCCAACCAGCATCCAGAGGGCCTGCGAAACCTGGGCACCTTCTACCTTCGCTGGAAGGTCCGGGCGATGGCCTACATCGGGCTCTTTCGTGACGACTATCCGCCGTTCGGCGATGCGGACTACCCGTCACGGCTCGACATCACGCTGGTGGAATTCCCACGCGACAAGCTCTCCGTAGCGCTCCGGATCATCTACGTCATCCCGCACGCCTTCGTGCTGTTCTTCCTGGGGATCGCGTGGTTCTTCACGAGCATCGTCGCCTGGGTGGCGATCTTGGTGAACGGAACCTACCCCGAAGGGTTGTATAAATTCGGCATCGGCGTGTTCCGGTGGTCGACCCGGGTTGAAGCCTACATGCTGCTCCTGGTGGACCAGTACCCGCCGTTCTCGCTCGAGTAGCCGGCACTTCTCAGACCAAACGCGAAAGAGGCCCGTCAAAGACGGGCCTCTTTCTATGGGGTGCGGACCCCGAGGACGGCTTAGCGGTTGCGCACCGTGGAGGCGAGGCCAACGCCGGCCAGCCCAAGGGCGGCGGCAACAAGCGTCACTTCCAGCAGCGAGGTTGAGGGTCCACCGTCACCACCGGTGTTACCAGCCACCGGGGCGCTCGGCGTGATGCTCGCGGTAGGCGTCGTGGGCTGGGTTGTCGGGGTGGTGGTGGCCGCAGCGGAGACGGTGAGGTTCACCGTATTGAGCTTGTAGTTCGCCCAACTCCCGGTCTGAGCGGCCTGGCGGCCGGCAACGTAGAACGTCACCGTGGCGCCGTCGGTCCCGCAGTTCGGGCTCAGCGTCGGCTCCGCGGCCGGCGAATCGAGGACGTAGCGCGCCTCAGAGCCCGAGGTGAACACCGTGGTGGTGCCACAGGTGGTGCTGCCGACCCGAGCTTCGACGAGCGTGCCCGCCGCGGCCGGGGCGCCATCAACCGTGATGCTGCCGACGAAGCGCGACGGCGGGTTCGGCGGGGACTGGGCCCCCGCGATGGAGACGACCATCGCGGAGGCGACTGCACCCGCCACGACGACGGCGGCCGTGAGACGTTTCAGGAATTTCAGATTCTGCATGGAGCCCTCTTTCTCCTCTGGTTATTCGCCCAGGGTGGTCCAGGTTGTGGACCCCGTGCTGCTGATGGCGATCCAGTAGGCTTCGCCCTTCTTGAATGCTGTGAAGTCATTCGCTCCGGGAATCCCGGCGCTGCCGGGGAAGAAGCCTTCGAACCGCTGCTGCGGATTGTTGTAGTGGAATATCGCCGTGACGATACCTGAAATATCGTTTGTCGCTGGATTGTCCGGCGATTCGAGATTCTTCAGGGCCGTGGTGATGTCCTGGTTGTCCTTGCCGTTCCAGACGATAAGCGTCCAGCGGAAGTACAGCGTAAACGTGATGGTCGTTCCCGAGCCGTAGGTAAAGTTATCGGCCGCGATGTCCGCCGAGGTCCCGATCGGCGTGGTGACGCTGACCTGGACGACGCTGTTCGCCTGGGCCGGCGAAACCGCTGTGATCTGGGTGTCGCTGACGATGGTGAACGACGTTGCATCGACCGTACCGAACTTCACGGCGGTGGCGCCGGTAAAGCCCGTCCCGGTGATCGTGACGGTCGTCCCGCCTGCGGTCGGGCCGTTCGTCGGGCTAATCGAGGTGATCGACGGCCCGGAGCCGTAGACGAAGTCGTCGTCGGTGCCTTCGGTCGTGCTCGAGCCATCAGCGGTGGTGACGACGACGTTCACGGTGCCGGCGGCGTGCGCCGGAGCGGTAGCGGTGATCTGGGTGCTGCTGTTGACCGTGAAGGTGGTCGCCGCGGTCCCGCCGAACGAGAC
>CAZKZR010000100.1:3564-8550 GCA_964557245.1 uncultured Anaerolineaceae bacterium
GTACCGGTGATGGTCACGGTGTTACCGCCTGCGAGCGGGCCGCTGGAAGGCGTGACATCGGTCACGGTCGGGGCGTTGGCGCCGTAGAGATAGTTGTCGGCCGAGGTGTTCGTGCTCGAGCCGGAGGGAGTCGTGACCACGACATCGACGGTGCCCGCGGCGTGAGCCGGAGCGGTGACCGTCAGCTGGGTGTCGTTAGTGACGCTGATGCCGGTGCCCGCCACGCCACCGAAGGTGACGCTGGTCGCGCCGGTCAGGCCCGTGCCGGTCACCGTGACGGTGTTCCCGCCGCCGATGGGGCCGCCGGTCGGATTCAGAGCGGTGACTTGGGGCGTGACTGTCCCGAAGAGGAAGTTGTCAGCCGAGGTATCCGGGCTGGTGCCCGCGGGCGTCGTGACCGAGATCCCCACCGTGCCCGCGGCGTGGGCCGGGGCTGTAGCGGTGATCTTGATGTCGCTATTTACGGTGAACGACGTCGCAGCGGTGCCGCCGAAGCTGACCGCGGTGGCGCCGGTGAACCCGGAACCGTTGATCGTGACGATCGTGCCGCCGCCGGTGGAACCGGTGGTGGGCGAGACGCTGGTGATTGCCGGGCCTGCCGCGGTGTAGGTGTAATCATCGGCGGCGGTGTTCGCCGTGGTGCCGTTCGATGTCGTAATCGAGAGGCTCACGGTACCGGCGGCGTGTGCGGGCGACTGCACCTGCAGCGAGGTGGCGCCGACATTGAAGGCGCCC
The DNA here is from genome assembly GCA_964557245.1 of uncultured Anaerolineaceae bacterium. GTDB lineage: Bacteria > Chloroflexota > Dehalococcoidia > Tepidiformales > Tepidiformaceae > Amarobacter. Next base: position 4,300 of record CAZKZR010000100.1, read on the forward strand.
ACGAGCGTGCCGCCGAAGTTCACCTGCGTTACGCCGGTGAAACCGGTGCCAGTCACCGTGACCGTCTGGCCTCCGGCGGTGGGACCGGAATCCGGGGAGACGTCAGTAATGGTGGGCGGTGTGAGGTAGGTGAAGTCATCGGCGGCCGTATTGGTGCTGGCCGCGTCAGTGGTGACGATGACGTCGGCAACACCAGGAGCGTGGCCCGGTGTCGTCACGTTCAGCGTGGTGTCGTTCACCACTTCCCAATCAGCGCCTGGGACGGCAGTGCCACCGATGCTGACGGCGGTGACGAGCGGCGTGCCCGAGGTGCCGAAACCGGTGCCGGTAACCACGATATCGGTGCCGCCGGCGGCGACGCCGGTGTTCGGCGAGACGCCGGTGACGGTGGGAGCCGCGGCCGAGGCCGGTAGGGCCCGCGCCGCGAAGAGTGCGGCGAAGAGCACCGCCATGATAAGTCCGGCCCTCGCGAGGGACGGCGTTGGTAGGGAACCTGTACGCATTGGCATGCTCCTGGACGGGCCGCGAGATCCGGAGGCCCCGCGGCAAAGGGCGAAGATGCGAAACACCAGGCGGAATGGGCGCCGCCCAATGGAACAGCTGCAAGCGCCGCACGCGCGCTCATTGGTAATGTCGCAGGTGGGTAACCCGCATTCTGTAAATCCATGCATCCGGCGTGTAACAAAACCATCAACAAGCACTGAGAAGCGGCTGAGATTCACCAACCCTGAACCGGGGGAGGACGACCGGTCAGCGCGAGATGAACGCCCGCCAGGCCTCAAGCGCCGGCTTCGCCGTGCCATCGTTCTCGCGCAGAGCTACGGACTCGAAGGTCGGGACGGGCGACGCCGACCCCAGGTCGTACGGGAAGGACCAGAGCACCGCCTGGACCTCTGCCGGGCTGAGAAGCGCTGGAAGCCGGCCGAGAAACTCGACCTGTTCGGCGGGGGCGCCGCCGTAACCCGAGGCCGGGGCGGACGAGAGCGGCCGCGAAGGCCAGCCGAGTTCGGTCAGTGCGATAGCTTTGCCGGAGCGCTCGGCGGCCTCGGTGTAGTAGCCGGCGGGTATCTCGGCGGGCGTTTGGAAGTCCAGGAATGGGTAGCTGGTCAACCCGAGCAGATCGAGCGCGCCATCGAATTGCGCGAGCAGGTCCCACTCAGGCTGACGCTCTTCGCTGCCGCCCATGAGGAACGCGCCGCCTTTGAGCATTTCGAGCTGAAAAACCGTGAACACTTGTGTCGAGGGGGAGGCTTGCTTTGCGACCGCATAGGCCTCGCGGTATCCGGCGACAAACTGGGCGAAGGCGGCGGGATCGGCTTCCCAGAGCCGGTTCACCTCGACGCCGATAGCGAGGTACGCAGGCCGTACTTCGCGGGCGACAGCACCGACGGCCTGGAGGAATCGCCCGCGCTGTGCGGCGTCCCCCCAATCGACCGTCGACCGCACGCCGGCGGGCCCTTCGCGCACTGTACCGAGGGCAACGGCGAGCTGCAGGTGTCTGTCGGCGGCCACCGCCTTCAGGCTGGCCACGCCGCGAGGAATCGCTCCCTCGGTCTCATCCGAATCAGCCCAGTTGAGATAGACGCCGACGAGCGTCCCTGTTTCGGAGAACGAATCGAACAGCCGGGCGTAATCCGCGCTTTCCGGCTGCGGATAGTGGGGCGGGATGACCCCCGCCACGCCGAAGCGTGTTGTCGCGGGTGCGCCGGTTGGTGCGGGAGTCCCGGACACGGGGGCGCTCGAACGCGATTCTCCGCAGGCGACCACGAGCACCGCGCAAACCAAACCAAAAGCCGGGCCGAACCGCATGCGGAGAGTATGGGATCGCCCGAAGGTTTTATGGAACGCATCGACGAAACATACTGACCTTTACGTACACGTTAGGGTATGCTGGTCGGAATGACAGCTTTCGTGGACTCGTCTCGCTTCCGGGCGCTCACAGCGCGGCAGTTCAGCTCGCTCAAGATTTTCAACTACCGCGTGTACTTCATCGGGCAGCTGATCTCGCTCGTGGGCACCTGGATGCAGACCACCGCACAGGCCTGGCTGGTGCTCAAGCTCACGGGCTCGCCGCTGGCGCTGGGTACCGTCACCACGCTCCAGTTCCTCCCGATCACCATCTTCACGCTGTTCGGCGGGGCGTTCGCCGACCGTTTGCCCAAACGCCGGGTGCTGATGATCACGCAAACGATGGCCATGCTGCAGGCCTTTGCCCTCGGCATGCTTGTGCTGACGGATACCGTCCAGCTCTGGCACGTGTACGTGCTGGCCGCCTGCCTTGGGACGATCAACGCCTTCGACGGCCCGGTGCGGCAGTCCTTCGGAGTAGAGCTGGTTGGGCGGGATCAACTGGTGAATGCGGTGGCGCTCAACTCTTCGATTTTCAACATGGCCCGCATCATGGGGCCGGCCGTGGCTGGTGTGGCGATCGCCGCGGTGGGCATTTCTACGGCCTTCCTGGTCAACGCGGCAAGCTTCCTCGGCGTGCTCGGCGCATACGCGATTATGCGGCCCTCGGAATTCCACACGGTGCCCCCGAAGAAAGCCACCGGAAACGTCCTCTCCCAGGTGCGGGAAGGGATTATCTATTCGTGGAAGACGCCGCAAGTGCTCTTCTTGTTCATCCTCCTCGCCTTCCTCGGGACGTTTGGCTATAACTTCACGGTCCTCATCCCGCTGGTCGCGGAGTTCGTGCTCAAGGTCGGTCCGAAGCAGTTCGGGTTACTCACATCTGCGATGGGCCTGGGTTCGCTGATCGCTGCACTGACCATGGCGGCCGCCGGAAGGCTGTCGCAGCGGAATCTGCTTTTCGCGGCGACAGCGTTCGTGGCAGTGTTCATCGGAGTCGCCGTTTCGCGCTCCTATTACGCCACGGCAGTCCTCCTCGTTGCCCTGGGCATCGTGAGCGTGCTGTTCTCCACCACCGTGAACACCACGCTCCAGATCATGGTCCCCGATGAACTTCGCGGACGCGTCATGAGCATCTTCTTCCTGCTCTTCGCCGGTTCGACGCCCGTCGGCGGCTACCTGACCGGCGTGTTGGCCGAGCACATCGGCGTGACGAAGGCGCTGCTCGTGATGGCGGGCCTCTGTTCGGTGGGAATCGCGGCGGCGGCAGCGTACCGGCAAGTGGTTGGCATTGGCCGAACCGGTACCGCGCCGCAGGCCGGCGACACCATAGACCCGGCGAAGCGGCCCGCCCGGGCCTAGGCCGACAGCATCCGTTCGAGCCACCCGATCACGGGCGTATACGCGTCAAGCTCTGAATCGAGGCCAGAGCGACCACGGCGGCTGTGCTGATCCAATTCGTGGACGCGCCGGAGCGCCGCCCGCACCAGCAGTTGCACGAAGTCCGGGTCCCGCATTTCCAGGGCGAACTCCTCCGGCTGCGCCTGCGCCCAAGTGACGGCATCGACGACCACGATCGCTTCCGCGAACCGCGCGGGGCGCCAGTACGGTGAGAAATCGATGACGCAGGGAGGAAGACCTTCCGCGAACAGGACATTCGCCGTGATGTCCCCATGAATCACCTGCGAGGGCGCATCCAGCGGTCGCAACAAGCGCTCGATCCGGACGACGGTCGCGGTAAAGGGCGCCAGCGGGGCGCTGGAGAGTTCCCCCCAGGCGAGCCGGTCAGCCACCGCCCAGGCGTGATCGGCGGCGGCGATAAACGGTGGACACGGCACCGACTTGATGGCCGCATGGAACGCACGGCAGGCAGCGAGCGTTTCTGGCCAGCGGCCACCGTTTGGTCCAGCGTGCGCGCCCTCGACGAATTCGAAGGCGGACCAGCCAGCAACAAGCCAGGCGCCGTCGCGGGCGCGGACCGGGGCGGGCACGCGAAACCCCGGACCGCGAAGCGACGCGAAAAGCTCGGCGATCCAGGCCGTCTCCGAGGCATTGGCAGATTGCTTGAGGACGAGGTTTCCGGCCCGAAACGTGCCGCCCTGCCCGCCGGCGAGACGGTTCGCCGGGCCATCGGCGCCGAATGCCTGGAGCACTTCCTGTGGGGGCGGGTTCTGCATGGGGCCCTATTCGTGGCGGGAGTGCATGGGAGTCGAACCCACCCGCGACCGCTCGTGCGGCCGCGCAACCGTTTTGAAGACGGCGGAAGCCACCGGGCCCCCTCCACTCCCGCGCAAACGGTAACCGGGGAGCGGTATGCGCGCACCCAGGAAAAGCGGTTTATCGCCGGCTGACGGCTGAATAGATCTCGGTGAGGAAGCGGCTTGGCCGGCGCCTGAGGAGTTC
>CAZKZR010000101.1:0-8541 GCA_964557245.1 uncultured Anaerolineaceae bacterium
GTGCTCGGGTATGAGCGCGCGCAGGCCTACGCAGGATCATTCCAACAATGGTCCAACCAGCCGGACACCGCCGTCGAAAGCTAGACTTCGCGGGGCGCGGAGTGCGCCTGAGGAAGTTCGATGCCCAAAGTTTCCGTCGGGAGTGTCGAAATCACGGCACTGCTGGATGCGCCATTCCTTCAAAACCCGAAAGTCATCGCGCCCGAACACAGCGAACAGATGGCGGAAGAGTTCCGGGATTCCTTGGATGAGCGCGGGCTGGCGATGGGCGCCGTTACTTGCTACCTGGTCAACGATGGGGGCCGGCTGATCCTGGTCGACACCGGTATCGGCCCCAGGAAGCGGCCGGGATTCCCTTCCGGCCGGCTGGACCACGCGCTGCAGGAGGCCGGGGTCCGCCCCGACGAGATCGATGCGGTGGTCCACACGCATCTCCACATCGACCACATCGGTTGGAACACGTTCGATGCCGACGATGGAGCGAACACGGTGTTCTTCCCCAACGCGACGTTCGTCATCCAGCGGGCCGAATGGGATTTCTGGATGACTCCCGAGATGTTGGCCGAGCCCCGGAACGAGGCGCTCCGGGAATGCGTGGAGCCGCTACGGAATGGCGCCCAACTCCAGCTGACCGCGAGTGAGGAGACCTTCGGGGAGCACCTGGTCTTTCTCTCCGCGCCCGGCCATACGCCCGGCCATATCGCCGTGGGAATCGCGGATGGAGCGGAACGAGCCGTCATCATCGGCGACGCCAGCCACCACCCTGTGCACGTCGCCCACCCTGAGTGGGTTACGCCGCTGGATTGGGACCCGGCGATGTCATCCGCGAGTCGAGACCGCCTGTTCGACATGGCCGCCGACGAAGGGCGGCTGGTCCTCGGCGGGCACTGGAAGCACCCGGGATGGGGACACATCGTCCGGCTTGAGGGCAAACGGAGCTTCCGGGCGCTCTGATCGTTCGCACGGCGCTTCGTTGCCGCCGGGGCGCTCCAGTGATACAGATTGAAATTGGTCGACGCGTCTTGATGGCGCACTTTCGTCGAAGTGGTGGTCTCCGTGGTTGATATCAACGAGGACGCGAAGCTCGATACCTCACAGATCGATGACCGGCGCGGCATGCGCGGGGGGAAACTGGCCATCGGCGGCGGCGCGGGGATCATCGGGCTGATCATCACCCTCATCGCCGCGTTCGCTTCTCAGAACGGCGGCGATTCTTCGACGCTGACCCAGATTCTCCAGGGACTGCAGGACCAGACCACCGGCGGCGAGCTGCCTTCGAACAGCACGCTCTCTACTGACTGCCAGACCGGCGCGGATGCGTTGCAGCGTGACGACTGCCGGATAGTCGCCTACGTGAACAGCATCCAGCTCTTCTGGACCGAAGAGTACTCGCGCCGCGGCGATACCTACACGCCTTCGAAGACCACGTTCTTCTCCGGCTCGGTGAGCACTGCTTGCGGGCAGGCATCCAAGGAGGTCGGGCCGTTTTACTGTCCCGGCGATAAGAAGGTGTACATCGATCTCGGTTTCTTCGATGACCTGAAGACGAAGCTCGGCGCCCAGGGCGGGCCGTTTGCGCAGGCGTATGTGCTTGCCCACGAATACGGGCACCACGTCCAGGACCTGGAAGGCATCCTCGCGCAGATCGGCAACGACCGTGAAGGGCCCACGAGCAAGTCGGTGCGCAGCGAACTCCAGGCAGACTGCCTGGCCGGCGTTTGGGCGGCTCACGCCACCCAGACCGGGATCATCACCAGTCTCTCCGACGCCGACATCGCGGACGGGTTGGATGCGGCGGCCGCCGTGGGCGACGACCGGATCCAGAAGGAATTCCAGGGCAAGGTCACGCCCGAAACGTGGACGCACGGTAGTTCGGCGCAGCGGCAAAAGTGGTTCACCACCGGATATGAGACCGGAGATATGGACAGCTGCGACACGTTCAGCGGCGGTATCTGAGCCGACGCTCCCCGTACCGACCGGAACGTCCCACGAGGCTATACTCGCCTGATGATGCGCTTTGCCCGGTGGCTCGCCCGCCTCTCAGTTGTCCTCCCGGTCGCGGTGGTTTCGTTCTCCAGCCCTTCACTCGGGTCCTCGAACACCACGGCTTATGCCGCTTCGGATGATCCGGTGGATTTCGTGGTGGAGAACCTCGACGGCAGCCAGTTTGTGTACGTGGTAGTCCACGCCCTGGATCGCGACGGCTTCTGCCAGCCCCCGACCGGCGCGGTGAGCCTTCACCCGGTGATCAACATGCCCATCGACTTCGTGATTGAAGCTGGCGATGGGGTGATCATCGAATCGAGTGACGGTTCCGCGGCGTTCGGGCGAAGCGCCACAGGCGTGAAGACCTTCTCGACTGCGGTTAATGCCGCTTCAGCTTCACCCATCCGCTCGTTTGCGCCGCTCATCGACGGCCTGACTGACGAATGCCAGGCCTGGATCAAGGTATCGCAGAGCATTCCAGGCCCGCTGCGGGTGCTTGTAACGGCTCCCGGCGACGATGGTGGAAAAGTGGGATTCCTGGCCGACCTCGCCCGCCCGGATGCAGGCGCATCGCTGACGCTGAACTTCCGCTGGAGCCTGATTACGTGGACCGGCACGGATGGGATTACGCCGGGCACGGCGCTGAAGGGGCCATCAGGCGGCAACGACATCACCAACCAGGCATCCGCGATCTACGGATGGGACGCCGCTGCTCAGCGTTGGCTCGGCTACTTCCCTTCCGGTGCGGGAGTGCCGGGCGCGAACGACCTGAGCTCGTTGAAAGCCGGGGCCGCGTACTGGGTCGCGATTAACGGGCCGGGCAGCGTCAGCTGGCCAATCAGCTAGGCGTGCTCAGCGCTCTTCGATCCCTGTAGAAAATTTCCGAAATTTGATCCGTCCGGTGTCGATCTGGCGGATGCTTGTTCGACGCGTAGGTAGAAGCCGCTCCAGCAAGCGGCGAAACACAAGCACGGAGAACAACAATGCGAGTCATGGTCATCGTCAAGGCAAACGAAGAGACGGAAGCCGGCAAGATGCCTTCCATGGAGGCGCTGCAGGCGATGGGCGCCTATAACGAAGAGCTGGTGAACGCCGGCATCATGGTCGGCGGCGACGGGCTCCGCTCGTCCGCCAGCGGCAAGCGCGTGCGCTTCGAGGGCGGGAAGCCTGTCGCAGTGATCGATGGGCCGTTCACAGAGACAAAGGAACTCGTGTCCGGTTTCTGGATCTGGCAGGTCGGTTCCATGGACGAAGCGGTCGAGTGGCTCAAGCGTTGCCCCTGGGACCCGAATTCCCCTGCCGAGTTGGAAATCCGGCAGTTCTCCGAGCCCGAGGACTTCGGCGAAGCGTTTACGCCTGAACTGCAGGCCAAGGAAGAAGCGCTTCGGCAACGCCTCGAAGGGCAGGCTTGAGCAGTCGGCAAGGGTAGGAGGAGAACAGAGATGCGATTCATGATGCTGATGATCCCCCGGGGCTACGAGAGCGCCGAGCCCGGCACTTCCCCCGACGCCGACGCCGTGGCGACGATGATGAAGTACAACGAAAGCCTCCAGAAGGCGGGCGTCTTGCTCGCCCTGGATGGCCTCCATCCGCCCTCGATGGGCGCGCGGGTGACGTGGCCGGGCGGTAAGGCGAAGGTGGTAGACGGGCCCTTCGCCGAAGCCAGGGAGGTCCTCGGCGGATACTGGATCATCGATGTGAAGTCACGCGAGGAAGCGATCGAGTGGGCGAAGCGCTGCCCGGGCGATGAGAATTCGACGATTGAAGTGCGCCAGGTCCAGGAATTCGGAGACTTCCCGCCGGACGTCCAGGCAGTTCCGGGGATGAAGGACATGATGGCCAGCAACTAACGCAACGCAATTTCGGCCGGCGCCAGGCGGCGCCGGCCGGGAGTAAAACCGATATGCCTTCACCCGATGACGAGACACTGAGAGCGATCGACGCCGTCTGGCGAATCGAGTCTGCACGCCTCATCGCCGGCATCGCACGCCTCGTCAACGATGTTGGCCTGGCGGAGGACCTTGCGCAGGATGCCCTGGTCGCGGCGTTGGAACAGTGGCCGACGAGCGGGATCCCCAGAAATCCCGGCGCCTGGCTGATGGCTATCGGCAAGAACCGCGCCATTGACCGGATTCGGCGCGACCAGCGGTTCATCCGGAAACAGGAAGAGTTGGGGCGGGACCTGGAAGAGCGCCAGGCTTCGGCGGGAGACGAGATGGACGCGCTGCTCGATGAAGATTTCGGCGATGACATGCTCCGTCTGATGTTCGTTGCCTGCCATCCAATCCTCTCGGCGGAAGCGCGTGTAGCGCTCACCCTCCGGCTGCTGGGCGGGCTCACGACAGACGAGATCGCCCGCGCCTACCTGGTTTCCGAGGCAACCGTGGCGCAGCGCATCGTCCGCGCCAAGCGGACACTGGCCGAAGCGAAGGTGCCGTTCGAAATCCCGGGCCGGGAGACACTTGGTGGGCGTCTCGCTTCAGTGCTGGAGGTGCTCTACCTGGTGTTCAACGAGGGCTACGCCGCCACCGCCGGCGATGACTGGATGCGGCCGGCGCTCTGCCGCGAGGCGCTACGGCTTGGCCGTATCCTTGCCGAACTCGTGCCGGATGAACCGGAAGTCCACGGTCTCGTGGCCTTGATGGCAATCCAGGCTTCCCGGATGAACGCGCGGACCAGCCCGTCCGGAGAACCAATCCTCTTGATGGACCAGAACCGGGCGCGGTGGGACCACACCCTCATCCGCCACGGGCTGGGGGCGCTGGACCGTGCAGAAGGGCTCGGCAAGCAACTCGGACCGTACGCGCTCCAGGCCTCCATAGCCGCCTGCCATGCGCGGGCACGTACGGGTGAGGAAACCGACTGGCAGCGCATTGCCGCGCTCTACGACGGGCTCGCGCAGATCAGCCCATCTCCGGTGGTCGAATTGAACCGGGCGGTCGCGGTCTCCATGGCGTTCGGCCCTGCGGCGGGCCTGGAAGTGGTGGACGAACTGCGAGACCATCCGTCGCTGAAGGGCTACCACTTGTTGCCGAGTGTGCGGGGAGACTTGCTGTTCAAGCTCGGCCGCTATGCAGAAGCCCGAGACGAATTCCTTCGGGCCGCCGGCATGACCCGGAATGCCCGAGAGCAGGAATTTCTCCGCGGCCGCGCCGAAGAGGCGCTCCACGGGGCGGAGGAGCCGAAAGCCTAATTCCCGCGGCGGTTCGACGGCGCCCGGGCTTCGGCGATCCCGGCGAACCAGCCCGGAGCGCGGCATCCGGCCGGCACCGCTATCTCTCCGGCGTCGATCCCGGCCTGGAGCAGCAGCCACGAAACGCAGGAATCCGAGGTCCACATCTCCGGGTGACCCTTGCGCCTGCGGCCCCAGGTGTAGGCAGGGACCTCTTTCGCGAGCGCCAATATCTTCACGGCCGTCCCGCCGTCACCGACCCGGACCGGTGGCGCCACCGCCCACTCCTCGTCGGGCAATGCGCTGGTTTCGCGCACGCACACCTGGTAGCGAAAGAGCCGCAGGCGATCAGCGCCGCGGACGCCGACGGGGCCCGTGACCTCGTGGTTGGTGTTCGGCCCGGGCGGCGAAGGCATGGTTTCCAGCGTGCAGGTGCGGCCGTGGGCGCGCAGCTTGAGCCCGGCATGGAGCAATGTCGCGGGTTCGCGCCGCGCGAGGAAGCTAGCGACCCGCTCGTACACCGCCAGGCTGAACTCCTGAAATCGCGTGCCGGCGCCTACCGGGATCCAGTACAGCTCTACGGAACCGTCCGGAGCGGCGGGGACCGTATTTGTCATAATGTGGTAGGTTTAGCTCCGCGGGTCGGGCACGTTTACGACGATCTGCTCCTGGCTGTTGCGGGCCAGGAGCAACTCGGCTTCGCCATCGACATCCATGTTCTCTTCCATGTGGACTTCGTAGGGCGGGACGAAGATGAAGTCGCCCGGTTCGGCGATCGCCTCGTGCTCGAGCTTTTCGCCCCAGCGGAAACGGACGCGCCCGCGCAGGATGTAAATGCCGGATTCGTTGTGCCCGTGGTGATGCGCGGCGGAACAGGCGCCGGGCGAGTTCACGGCGGTCCCCATCCAGAGACCTTCGGAACCGGTGAGTGCATTCGAGATGCCTGCCTGGCGGACCATGCCGGGCGTCTGTGCGGTACCGCTATCGCGTTCGTTGGGGCGAATGATCTTGACCATGACGGGGATTATAGGCCGCTTGGCCCGATGCGCTGACTCCTAAAAGATCGGTCCGCGTTCGGATTTTTCTTCGTTCGCCTCGCCAGTGAGGTCGTCAAAGCTCAGCAAGCCCGCGCCGGTCATGATTCGCCGGCGTACGGCGAGGAGGCTGGCGTCATCTGCGCCGCCCAGCGCGCGGCGGACGAGTTCGAACAACGATCGGCCGCTGACCAGCGTGTACCGGTAATTTTCGCAGGCGGCGCGGAGCGGGGCGGTGAGTTCTTCCTCGCGTTGCTCCGGATCCTTCTCCCGCCAGCCGTTTGCGACGATCACGCCTTTGAGGAGTTCGCCCTGTTTCAGCAGGTTCTGTTCCAGCCTTCGCTGGAGGCGGATGTACGGCCATTCGACCACCTGCTCGCGAGAGCTCTCAACTTCCAGGTATGCGCGCGTCCCTTCGCTCTCAAGAAGGATGGGGTCGCCGGCGGTGTGCTGGACAGTGAAACCGATGAGCCGAAGCGCATCGACAACTGCGCCGGCGAACTGCGCTCCGTCTTCCCACAGCAGGCGACGGTGACGTGCGAGCAAATCATGGCGGTCCCGCACGGTCTCGGCGTGGGCTTTCGCTTCGGCGGCAGCACTCTCCGATTCCTCAAGTTCGGCCTCAAGCTGCTCCAGGCCCGGCAGCGCCTGCGAGCGGGCCCAGTACGGCGCGGCCGCGCCGTGCTCGCTCCCGCCGTGGCGGACACAGGCGTCTACCAGTGCTTCGGCCAGGTTCGAACGGTTGGCGTAGGGGCTCTCTGCCATGACCGGCAGGAACACCACCTGGCCGCCGAGCACGGGAAATTCCATGGCGATCGGCACGCCGGATCCGCCGGTGGCGAGGACCTTGCCGTGCCGGCGAATCTCCGGTTGGCGGTCGTCGAACACCGCCCGGTACCGGGTATCGTCGCGGTTTTCGCGGAGAACGGTGGCAAAGGGATGGTCCTCGGCGACGATCCGGACGGTCTTGCCTTCGGCGGGTTTCAGGTGGGGCGGGCTCCAGGAGATGCCGCCCGGGGCGGGCAGCCAGTGATACCGGTCGCAGCCTTCGAAGCCGAAGATGCCGCCCTGCGTGGCATCCGGGCGCCCGAGCACGACCACGAGGCCGCCCGATTCAAGCAAGCGGCGAGTTTCATCCGCTCGGCGCCGGAGTTGCTCCGCGGCGGAAACGGCAGAGGCAGTGGTCGGGGCATTGATGATGGGCCGGTCGTCGAAGGCGTCGTAGTTCGCTTCGCCTTCAGCCAGCTCTTTCGCGACGCGGGTGACGCTCGCCGGGTCAATGATCAGCGCGTCATAGTCGTTGTAACTCGGCGCGGTCAGCGCGTTGTAGTTGTCGATGGCGACGTTCGGGAGCGGATACCCAATGGAGAGGACGCGCACGGTGCCTTCACCCCTCGGCGAGTAGTGGGACGAGGCGGTCGCGCAGCGCATCAGAAAGCCCGGGACGTTCCATGGCCGCGGCTACCGCAGCAGTAAGGTACCCGAGTGGGCGTCCAGTATCGAACCGCCGTCCGGAAAACTGGAAGGAGGACACAACTTCTCCGGCCGCGATCTGGCTGGCGAGGGCGTCAGTGATCTGCAGTTCGCCGTTGGCGCCGGCTGGAATGCGGTCGATGTGCTGGAAAATGGTTTCGCTCAGGATGTAGCGGCCGACGATGCCGAGGCGTGAGGGCGCATCTTCGAGTTTGGGCTTTTCCACCACGCGCCGCAGCCTGGCGGGATTCGCTTCGTCCACGGGGTCGACGATCCCGTACTGGGGGACGTCGGCGTCAGCCACGGGTTCAACCGCGATGACGCTGCCGCCGGTTTGGGCATAGGCGCCGGTCAGTTCGGCGACGCAGGATGAGCCGCCGAGGAGGAGGTCATCCGGGAACATCAAGGCGAATGGAGCGCCCTCGAGCAAGTGGCGGGCGCAGTTCACGGCGTGGGCGATGCCGAGCTGGCGTTCCTGGTGCACGTATTCGAAGGTTGCGGCAGCGCCGATGCGCGCCAGTTCGTTTGCCATGGCGACGTTGCCGGTTTCGCGGACGGCGAGCTCAACGCGGGTGCCGGCTTCGAAGTGTTCGCGAATTGCCTCCTTGCCTTTCGCGATGACGAAGACGATGCGCGTGATGCCGGCTTCGATTGCCTCTTCGACGCAATACTGCACGAGCGGCCGATCGACGATGGGGAGCATCTCTTTGGGGACGGACTTGGTGGCCGGCAGCATGCGGGTGCCGAGCCCGGCGGCGAGGACAACCGCGGTTGTGACGGATTCCATTGACTTCATGGTATTGGGCGGTGGTGGTTAGCGGATATACAGAAAGTGGGGGTGCTGCTATTATTCGAAGCTGTCTATCTTTGCCCGGG
>CAZKZR010000102.1:0-8540 GCA_964557245.1 uncultured Anaerolineaceae bacterium
GTTACAGTCTCTGGTGCTGCCGGAGCTCGAAGCCATCTCGACGTTGGAGACGGCGATTGTGCGATGGGAAGGCAGCGCTCCGTACGCAAACGTCTACCCTGGCATTCATGCGCCACTGGCCCGATTAGCCCTGGGCGATCGCGCTGGCGCCGAAGCCACCGCTGAGCGCTTTGCTGATCGTTACGAGCGACTGGGTGCCCGGCCGGACGTTGTCGCCGAGCATCGACGCCTGGCTCGCTTCGTCGCCAGCGCACCGGCGGAGGTCGTCGGGGACTAGCCGAGCCCCACCTCCGCCAACATCAGCGAGTGGTCACTCAGCCCCCGCTCCCGCACCTCATGGTCGTACCAGCACCGCCGCACTTCGAAGTGGGGGCTGACGAAGATGTGGTCCAGGCGGTAGCCGCCCGTGCGTCCGCGGTTCTTCCAGAACCAGCTCGGCGCCGGGTCTTCGTAGCCGTTGCACTGGCGAAAAGCGTCGCGTAAGCCGTACTCGAGGAGGCCGCCCATGAGCGCATGTTCGCCGGCGTACTCGAGTGGACGGCTCGGCTTGAAGAAGAGCGTCACGCCCTCTTCGGACTCGGCCTTCGGCGAATTGAAGTCGCCGCAGATGATGTGCGGACGCGTGGCCGCGTGGGCCATGCGGCTATTCATTGCGTGCTGGGTCGGCACCTTCACGCCATCCTTGCGCGCGATACTCGGCACGTACACGCCCACGAGCTCAAACGCGCCGTCCGGGGTCTCAATTTCGAGGCAGACCGCGGTCTCCGGTGCCGGTCCGTCGACGGGCGCAGCGGCGCGGAATGGAAAGCGGCTGGCAACGGCGACATACCGGCTCATCCGGTGGCCGAGGACGCTCGAAGAGCTCGTGGCGAAGTTGACCAGCCCCGCCTCGGCGAAGCACCGTGCGAGTTCCGGGAAGGCAGCCGCGCGCACCTCCTGAAACACCACGATGTCCGGACCATGCGCGAGCGCGGCACCAACCTGCCCGGGAGTGTCCCTGCGGAAGTTCGTGTTCCACGAAGCGAGCGTGAAAGGCATGCGGCCGATCGTATCGTGTGTCCCGGGCCCCCTCTCCCTGGCGAGGGAGAGGGGCGGGTGCGCGATAGCGTAGACTCCCGCCATGCGCATTGACGACCTCGACACCCCCTGCCTCCTGCTCGACCTCGACCGGGTCAACAAGAACATCGCGACGATGATGGGCGTGCTCCAGGGCACCGGCGTCAGCCTCCGGCCGCACTTTAAGACGCCAAAATGTCCGGCCGTAGCCGAACTGCAGCTGAAGGCCGGAGCGATCGGCATCACGGTGGCGAAGCTCGGCGAGGCGGAAGTGCTGGCCGACGCCGGACTTGGCCCGATCCTCGTGGCGAACCAGGTGGTCGGCAGGATCAAGATCGACCGGCTGATGGCGCTGCTTGCGCGCGGCATCGATATCGCGACCGCCGTGGAGTCGGACTTCAACATCGATGAGCTGGTCGCCGGGATGAAGCGTTCTGGCCAGCGTCCGGCCGCCATCATCGAGGTCGATTCCGGCATGCGCCGCTGCGGCAGCGCCACTCCCGCCGAGACTGTTCGCCTGGCTCGCCGCCTGGTCGATGAGGGCATCGATTACCGGGGCATCATGGGCTACGAAGGTCACATGTACGGCCAGGCCGAAGACGCCGCGCGCACCGAACTTATCAACACCGCACTCGGGACGGTCAACGACCACGTCGAAGCGCTAGCCGAAGCTGGCCTCGCACCGAAGATCGTCTCCACCAGCGGCACCGCAAGCGTCCTCATCGCCAGCAAGACCCCGGGCGTCACGGAGCTCCAGGCAGGCACCTACGTGTTCAACGACCTGCACACGGAGCCGTTCATCGCCGGCATGTTCGAAAACGCCCTCACGCTGCTCCTCACGGTCATCTCGGTGAAGGAGCGATACGCGGTCGGCGATGCCGGCCTCAAGTCACTGAGCAACGACACCGGACAATCGTTCACGCCGGATGGCGCGGTGAAGGTTGCGCGGCTCAGCGAAGAGCACTGCACGCTCACGGGCGATGGGATAGCCAACCTCACGCCGGGTCAGCGCATCGAGGTGGTGCCCAGCCATGGCGACACCACCCTCAACATGCACGACGTCTACTACGTTCGTCGCGGCGACGAGATTATCGACACCTGGCCGATAGCCGCGGCGCGGAAGTTCCGCTAAAGCGGTCTAGAATGACGCGAGAAGGGGATCCCAATGCGTGAATGTCCATGGTGCGGACGTCAGAACCTGAACGTTTACTCCTACTGCCAGAGTTGCGGCCGCGGCTTCGATGGCCCGGAGAAGAAGGACGACGAGGGCAAAAAGCGGCGCTGGTGGCCCTTCGGAAGCAGCCAGGGCTGAGCCTGGGAATTCGCCGACTGGCGCTTTAGGGGGACCGTGGATGTCGACGCCCGCCACCGTTGACCTTGTCCAACGAGCTCGAGATCTGAGCGGGGTCGCGCGGGAATTCGCCGACGATTCCGAGCAGGACCGCCGCCTCCATCCTTCGGTCGTGAGTGCCCTCAAGGACGCGGGCCTCTTCGGGATGCTCGTCCCGCATGAACTCGGCGGGCTCGAAGTCGACGTCGCCACATTCGTTACTGCGATTGAGGCGATCGCCCGCGGCGATGGCGCTGCCGGCTGGTGCGTCATGATTGCCGCGACAACGGGCGTTACCGCAGCGCAGTTGCCCCGGGAGGGCGCTGCGGAGATGTTCGCGGACCCGTTTGCACCGACCGCGGGGGTGCTGATGCCGAAGGGCCGCGCGACCCGCGCCGAAGGTGGTTGGCGGGTCAACGGCACCTGGACGTTCGGGAGCGGTGCTGGCCACGCCGACTGGGTGCTCGGCGGGGCGACAGTCTTCGGTCCCGATGGCCCCGAGCTGATCGACGGCAAGGTGCCGCATGCTCGCATGATGTTCTTTCCGCGCAGCGACGTGCGCATTCTCGATACCTGGCACGTCAGCGGCCTCCGTGGCACCGGCAGCAATGATTTCGAAGTCCAGGATGTCTTCGTTCCGGATCGGTTTTCCGCCCCCATTGGCGGCGGCGAATTCTGGACCCACGGGCCTACCTACGCCTTCCCGATTTACGGTTTGCTGGCGCTCGGGGTCGCCGCGGCCGGCCTGGGAATCGCCCAGTCGGCCATCGAAGCACTGACCGAATTGGCGACGGCGAAAACCCCCACCGGGAGCCGCCGCCTACTCGCCGAACGGGCCTCTGCCCAGTCCGGCGTCGCCGAGGCCGATGCACTGGTCCGTTCCGGGCGGGCGTTCATGCATGAGGCGATTGCGGCGGCGTGGCGCCAGGCCGTGGGCGGGGAGCGGATAACGCTGGAGGAGCGCGCGCAGTTGCGCCTCGCCGCTACCACTGCCGCCATGAACTCTGCCCGCGCGGTCGATCTCTGCTACAACCTTGGCGGCGCCAGTTCGATCTACGAGAGCAACCTGCTGCAACGGCATTTCCGTGACATCCACACGCTCACGCAGCACGTGATGGTCGGGCAGCCGACGCTGGAGGTTGCCGGGCGCATCATGCTCGGCATGCCGACTGATACCTCGATGTTCTAGGGGGACCGATGGACCTGTATGACGGCCTGATGACGCTAAAGGCGATCCGGCGCTTCACGGATGAACCAGTCACGGAGGAAGAAATCCAGAAGTGCCTCCGCGCCGCCATCCAGGCGCCCAACGGCGGAAATATCCAGCCGTGGCAGTTCCTGGTGATTACGGATGCCGAAGTGAAACGCGCAGTCGGCGATATCTACCGGCGGGCGTACGATCGCTACGAGCCGAGCGTTACCGCCGCGACCCCGCCGGCCCGCAGTGAAGAAGCCGCGCTCAGCCAGGTCCAGGTCAGGGCTTCATCGAGGTATCTCGCGGATCACATTGGCGAGGCGCCGGCGATGGTCGCCTTCCTGATGCCGAACATCTCGATGACGCTCCACGACGAGCAGGGCGACCTCGATGTCGGCACGCCGTTTGCCTCCATCTATCCGGCCGTCCAGAACTTCATGCTGGCCGCCCGGAGCCAGGGGATCGGCACCACGCTCACAACCGTGTACCGAATCTACCAGCAGGACGTGCGGGACCTGCTTGGCATCCCGGAGCGCTACGAGATCATTGCGATCGTGCCGATGGGCCGCCCGCGAGGGCACTTCGGCGTTGCGCCGAGGCGTCCGGTGGAATCGGTGACGCACTGGAATCACTTCGGTCAGAAGCGCTAGCCGGGCTGCGCAGAGCCGTCGCTCAGTTTTCCCCTGGCATGTGCCCGGGCACGTCGGGCACCGAGAGCGTGATCTTCGTGCCGCTTCCGGGTGCGCTTTCGATCTCCAGTACGCCGCCGACGCGGCTCGTTCGTTCCGCCATCGAGCGCAGCCCGAGATGCCCCGGAAACTCACTTGAGGTGTCAAACCCGATGCCGTTGTCCTGGATCTCCAGCACCACGCGGCCCCCTTCATGGGCGAGCCGCACGGTGACGTGGTTGGCGCGCGCGTGTTTCACCGTGTTGTGCAGTGCCTCCTGACCCACGCGGTACAGCACTTCCTTGAGGTCGAGCCGTAGATCAGGTTCGAGGCAGAGCTGCGGATCGACCGTTATCCCGTGGCGCGCGTGCAGCGCCGCGAACTGCTTCTCCAGCGCGGCGACCAGTCCCTCGGTCGCCAGGGATTCCGGCCGCAACTCGAAGATCAGCGCGCGCAGTTCGGCGAGGCCGGCTTCGGCCAGCGTCCCCACGTAGTCGAGCGGCTCGCTTGCACGCGAGGGGTCTTTGTCGAGGAGAGCGCGCGCGGTCCGCGTCCCCAGGGAGATGCCGTAGAGCGCCTGGGAAACCGAGTCATGCAGTTCGCGCGCCAGCCGCTGCCGCTCTTCCAGCGATGCCGCAACCTGGGCCCGCTGGTAGAGCCGCGCGTTCTCTATCGCGACTGCCGCTTGCTGCGCGAGCGCGCTGGCGAGCCGGACTTCGGCTTCGCTGATCCCGCGGCGTTCCCGCCAGCCCACGCCGAACAGCCCGAACGTGCGTCCGGCAACCGTTATCGGGACGTCGACCACCGATTCGATCCCGGCCGCCCGCGCTATCGCCTGGATGTCGGCTGGTTCCGTTCGCGTGTCAGTGGCCAGGTGGGGACTATTGAGCCCGCGGATCGTCGACGTGTCCCAGCCTCGGAATGACTCCTGCAGCGCAATTCGCTGATTCTCGGTCAGGCCCGCGGTGGCCCCGACGCGGACTTCGTGCGGGGGCGCTTCTTCGAAAATCAGCGCCGCGCTTGTGTCGGCGCCGATTACCTCGAGCGCCGAAACGGCGAGCGCGTCAAGCACATCGTCCATCAAGAGCGACTGGTGGAAATGCTCGTAGGCGCTGTAGAGCGCGTCCATTTCGAACACCCGGCGCCGGAGCTGCCGGACGAGTTCGATGTTCTCAAGCCCGATGGCGATCTGGTCCGCAATCGCCGCCAGCAGGCGCAGTTCTTCCGCGTCCGGGTGGTTTGCTGCCGGAAAATACGTCTCCAGCGTGCCCAGGTTGCGGCCGCGCGAACTGATCGGGGTGATCACCGCGTTGTCCCACGCCGCGTCTTGCAGGTACGGATGGGCCAGCGCGAAACGCGGGTCGGCGAGCGTTCGGCGCCTCGTGTCTATCAGCACGCGCCGGTGCCCGCGCTGGAACGCTTCGGCCGTGACGGAAGGAGCACCCTGTTCGGTAATGGCGGCCACCATGGCTTCCACGTAGCCAGCCGGCAACCCGGAAGCGCCGTAGGTTTCGTAGACCCCCTCCTCCGTGTAGAGCGTGATCGAGGCTGCAATCGCCGACGATGACGCGACGACTCGCGCGGAGAGAAGATTGAGCACGTCGGCGGCAGGCATTTCGAACGTCAGCGCCGCCGCAATGCTCGCGAGGCCCTCCATCTCCCGCGCCCGTCGCTGTGCCTGGTGGTAGAGCCGGGCATTGGCCACCGCAACAGCCACCTGTGCGCCAAAGGCGGCCGCCAGGTTGGCGTTCGCGGCATCGAACGCGTTCGGTTCCGCGCGTGAGGCCGTCAGCACGCCAATCACTTCGCCCTGGTTCACCATCGGCACCGAGAGCCACGAGCGTGTCTGCGGAAACTCTTCCGCCGGATTGCCACCCACCAGCGCCCGGTAGGCCGCCGATTCCGGCGAGTCCTTCAGGAGGTCTGGAAGGATGAACGGCACCCCTTCGAGCATCGGTCCCCAGATCGCGCCGCTCGCGTTGACCGGGAATCGCTTGCCCAGGGTTTGCGCTTCCAGCTCTGGCGCCATCAGGTTCCGTGTAGCGACGATCTCGAGCTCTTCTCCGTCCAGGATGGAGACTGAACAACCGCTGTACGGAATGACCTTCGCCACCTCGTCCATCACGCGTTCGAAAATGAGGTCCAGGTCCAGGGTCGAAAGCACGGCGCGGGAAACGTCCAGCAGGCTCGAGAGTTCCCGCGTGCGTTCTGCCACGCGCTGCCCCAGCATCGTCTGCGCGTCGATCATCGCCCGCTCTGCCCGCGTGCGTTCGCTTTCCGCAGCCACCTGATCGCTGATGTCACGGACAACGGCGGCAAGGTATTTCTTGCCGCGGTACTCGAACCCGGTGCCCATCACATCGACATCGAATACTGTGCCGTCTTTCCGAACGTCCTTCGCGCGCGAGTGGAAATCCTTGCCGGCGCGGATCAGGTCCTGGTACTGCGCCAGTAGCGGTAACGAGTCCGGATGGATGAACCTGGACGGGTCTATCCCAATGAACTCCTCGCGGGTGTATCCGTGCATCCTCGCGGCGGAGGGATTGCAGTCGGCTACGAACCCCGTCTCGAAGTCGTTGAGGATGACGGCATCGCTTGTGGAATCGAACACGAGCCGGAACAGCTCCTCGCGCTCCGCCGCCTCGCGCGCCGCGACCACGCGGCGGGTTGCCTCAGTGGTGGTGTCCAACACCCCGACGATCTGCCCGTTCTCGTAGAGGGGGCTGAGTACGATATCCCAGTAGGTCGTGCCGCTGGGGCCGGTGTAGGGCGCGGCATCCCTCGTCACCGGGTGCCCTTCGAGGGCTTGCGTGAACAGGTGCCCCACCTGCTCGAGCGGCCAGGGGGAGACATCCGCCAGGCTGGCTCCCGGCGTCAGCGCGTCCGCGAGGTCGGGCCGATTATCGGCCAGGAAGCGATGGAAGCTCGCGTTCCACTCCACCACGTGCAGGTCTCGATCGAAGACCGCGACGCCGGCGGGCATCCGGTCGAAAATCTCGCGGAGCAGGGGAGAGAACGGACGTGACTCGGCGTCCATTCGCAGTCAGGCCTCTGGTGGCGCCGAAACGAGCCCGATGCGGACGGCGTAGAGCGCCGCCTGGGTCCGTGATTGCACGCCGAGCTTTGCGAGTACGTTGCTCACGTGGGTCTTCACTGTCTTCTCGCCGATGACCAGGTCCCTCGCGATTTCCTTGTTCGCGTACCCCTGTGCCAGCAGTCGAAGCACTTCAGTCTCGCGGTCGGTCAGCGTTTCTGGGCTCTCGGGCGTGCGCACCTCGCGCATCAGCCGGGCTGCCGCTTGCGGGGAGAGTTGCACTTGCCCGCCTGAGGCAGCCTTGATCGCTCGCCGCAGCTCGTCGGATTGCGTGTCCTTCAGCAGGTAGCCGATCGCTCCCGCCTTGATCGCCCCGACGACGGAAGCGTCTTCCAGGACGCTCGTTAGCGCGATGACCTCGATGTCCGGCATCTCCCGGCGAATGTCGCCGATGGCCGTGATCCCGTCTTTCACGGGCATCAGCAAGTCCATCAGGACGACGTCCGGCTGCAGCTCCCGGGCAAGATTCACCGCCTCCGCCCCGTTGGTTGCTTCCCCGATGATGTCGAACTCTTCGTCGAGCCCAAGGAACATTTTCAGTCCCTGGCGCACAACGGCATGGTCATCGGCGATCAGGATGCGTATCGGCATTTGGCTCCCGGGCGTCGGTGGGCGTCTCGGCGACACTGTATCACCAACGTCAGTGAGATTCGCGCTGGCCGCCGAATCCGGCCGTCCCATACGATGGCTCCCGAACCCACGACCGCCGGAGACTTCGCCACATGACGCCTACCCATGCCGGGGCACTGCAGATCCACCGTGAATCCTTCGCCTTCCTACGGGCAGCAGTCGCTGACCTCCCGCAGGAGGCCCTGGACTGGAAGCCGCTGCCCACCGCGAACTCGGCGACGGTCCTTGTCGTCCATGCCATCACGTCTTCGCGCTTCTTCCTGAACGCCGGGGCGGGGAAGCCGACATCTATCGCGGATTACCGAGCGAACGAGCGCGCCGCCGCCTTCAAAGCCGCCGGCCTGCCAAAGGCCGAACTCCTCGACATGATCGATGCCTTCGATGCCGAAGCTGAGTTGATTCTTGCGGCCGGGACGGACGCGCACCTCTCCGCGACCATCGAGATGCCCACGAACGACGGCCTCCCGGTGCCCACGCGCAACGGCGCGGGCACGCTCTTCGCCGCGATCGGTCACCTGCGCGAGCATGTCGGCCACGTCCAGTTGATGCATGACCTCTGGCTCGCGC
>CAZKZR010000103.1:0-8529 GCA_964557245.1 uncultured Anaerolineaceae bacterium
ATGTCGATGATGGGACCCTGAAAAGCGCGCAGGTCGCGGTGGCGCGGCACGGCAAGCTGGCGGGAGTGCGGACCTTCTTTATTTTTAAGAACAATGGGAAAGACGCCGAAGTCCCGGCTACTAACGACACGCTCTACACGATCTTCAGCTCCACCAAGGCGGTCGTGGGCGCGGCCATCTGGACCGTATGTGAAGACGGGCTGCTCAAGATCGAGGAGAAAGTAGCGGACATCATTCCTGAGTTCGGTTCGAACGGGAAAGAGAACATCACCGTGGAGCAGGTGATGTGTCACATCGCGGGCTTCCCGATGGCGCCGTTCAACGCGCTCGATTGGGCGAACCGCGACCGCCGGCTGGCTCGATTCAACCAGTGGCGCCTGAACTGGGAGCCCGGCACGAAGTTCGAATACCACGCCACGAGCGCTCACTGGATCCTCGCGGAGTTGATCGAACGGCGCACGGGCAAGGACTTCCGAGAGTACGTGCGGGAGCGCGTCCTCTCTCCGAACGGACTGGATAACTTCTACCTGGGGCTTCCGTCTGATCTGAACGGGCGGGTGGCTGATGTCCGGCACCTCGTGCCGCCGACCCCGCCGCCCGGCGGCTGGGGCGAAGTCACACCGGACGCCATCAACACGTTCAACAAGCCCGAGATACGCGCGGTCGGGGTGCCAGGAGGAGGCGGGGTCGCCGGGGCGGCGCAGCTGGCGATGTTCTACCAGCCGCTGGTGAACGGCGGTGTCACAGCTGATGGGACACGGATCATGAAGGCCGAAACCATAGAGTGGGCCACCACTGTCCGAACGAAGGACTTCCACCGGGACCTTATCTTCAACCAGCCGGTGAACCGCGCCCTGACGGTGGTCGTCGCCGGTGATGACGGACTGGCGTTCCAGCGCGGGTTTGGCCGGAGCACATCGCCACGAGCCTTCGGGCCCGGCGGCGCCGGCGGCCAGATCGGCTGGGGTGACCCGGAAACGGGCATCTCGGTCGGATACTGCACGGACGGCTTCGTCGATGACCTGACCCAAGGCAAGCGGGGCGTGGCTATCAGCAGCCTCGCGGCCCAAACGCTGGCGTAGCCGAAGTCGTTAGTCATCAGTCGTTAGTCCCCCATGGGCGTCAGAGCTAACGGCCAACGACTGACGACCAAAGCACAGTCAAAAGTTGGGTTCGCGCTTTTCGAGGAGGGCTCGGACGCCTTCGCGGTAATCGTGCGACGTGGTCATCTGGTTCAGCAGCGTTTCGCTTTCCGCTACGGCTGACCCGATGTCCCGGTGGAGGTCGGTGTAGACCTGCTGGCGCGTCACGCGGACGGATGAGGGGGCGAGAGTCTGGGTGAAGCCACGGGCGTAGGCGTGGACTTCCGCTAGCAGGTTGGCGGGCTCCACGAGGCGATGGACCAGCCCGATCTCCGCCGCTTCGTCGGATAGGAAGACACGGCTGGAGAGCAGGATCTCCTGGGCTCGAGAAAGTCCGATGAGGCGAGGCAGCAACCAGGAGAGCCCGAATTCGGCGGGGAGTCCGAGCCTCCCGTGAGCCGTCGTCAGCTTCGCCCCCGGGACGGCGAAGCGAATGTCCGCATAGCAGGCGAGGACGAGTCCGACTCCCGCAGCGGGCCCGTTGATCGCGGCGATCACCGGCTTCGTGAGACCGAAATGGTAGGCGAAGTTGGTATCGAATTCGGGGCGGACTCCGTAGCCGGGGTTGGCCAGCTCGTCGGGACTGGTGCCGGAATCGTAGCCGCCTTTTTCGATGTGGCCGTCGAGTGCCTGCGAATCAGCGCCGGCGCAGAAGCCGCGGCCTGCGCCGGTGACAACGATGCAACGGACTTCGCTGTTCTCTTCGGCCTGCTCCAGGCACCAGCGATACTCGGTGTGCATGCGCCCGGTCCAGGCGTTCAGCCGGTGCGGGCGGTTCAGGGTGATGGTGGCGATGCGGTTTTCGACGCTGTAGGCGGTCGCCTTCAGTTCCATACGGGGAGTGTAAAGGTATGAGGTGTGTGGCGTGAGGCATCAGCAAGAGCTGGCGGCAGCGGCGAGCTGGAGTCCGTCGACGCGGCGGACTTGGTCGGCGAGGTCATCCGCGCTAGCTGCTTCATCCTGTGCATAGATGGTGACTTCGAGATGCCCACTCCAGACGACCGCCTTGGTCACGCCGGAACGTTCGTCCCCGCCAGCCGCGTTGCGAACGATGACTACGCCGTCGCTGCGGGTCTCCACGGGGGAGCGAGCGAACTCCACTTCTGGCGGAGTGCCGCAGCTCCAGCGATGCATGACGGTGACGGGTGGCGTACACGGCGCGGGCCCACACTTGCCGTAGACGAGCAAAAGGTTTGGGCCGGTCTGGACTGTCGCGAGGTTGAATCGGCCGACGTGGTCTCCGAGCCACAATGGAGCTTCGCCATTCAGACCCGAAGCGGCGGAGCTGATCGCGCGCACCGGATCGGAGACTGCATCACCTTCTCGGAAGCGGATGCCGAGGCGTTCGAAGACGACGTCACCGCTCCGGTCATGCTGCTCATAGGCGCGAACCGCGGCGAGTCCAACGAAGAGAACCGCGAGCATCGCCCCGCACGAAACGGCCACCGATGCTGGGACGGGTGGCCTCCGTCGGA
The DNA here is from genome assembly GCA_964557245.1 of uncultured Anaerolineaceae bacterium. Classification (GTDB taxonomy): domain Bacteria; phylum Chloroflexota; class Dehalococcoidia; order Tepidiformales; family Tepidiformaceae; genus Amarobacter. Next base: position 2,618 of record CAZKZR010000103.1, read on the forward strand.
TGACGACCAACGCGACGCCGGCGCCTGCCATGCCGATGGCAGCGAATATAAGCGTGAGCACAACATAGACCACGAGGGGCGGATCGACTTGTTCGCCCCCGCCGCGGCAGTCTGCGCAGTCGGTCGCGGCGAACGTCGCAAACAGGACCCAGGTCCCGAGCGGTACCGCCGCCCACGCAGTTCGCCATCCGGCAATGAAGCCGCCTACTGCGAGTGCAGGAATTCCGATCGCTAGCACCTGACCATCGGACTGTTTGTCGGGGATTAGCCAGAGCGCGACAGCAACAAAGAGCGCTCCAATGAGAGCCCGCATGAGCCACTCTGGTGCGTTCCGATCTTGCGCCCGAACCGCTCCTATCACGCCGGCAACATACCACAACGGTGGGCGCCGATAAGATGGCGTCGTGCCGGCAAACCTCACGGGGAGCATTCAGTACGGGGCCTGGCGGGCGGTTTCGGCTATCATCCGGCGGACGCCTCCCAGGGCGGGATACGCGGTCGCAGCTGTGGTGGGAAGCATTGGCTACTATGCGTGGCCGCGCGGCCGGCGTTCGATGCTCGCCAACTACCGTCGAGTGTTGCCAGAAGCCAGCGAGGCCCAGCGGAGGCGAATCGCTCGACGCTCGCTGATGAACTACTGCAAATACCTCTGCGACTTCATCCGGCTGCCTTCCCTGCCACCCACCCGCCTCGTCGCTGACGTCGAAGGAGACGGACAATTCGAACGGCTGAACCGGCTGTTGGAACGAGGCAAGGGAGTGGTCATCGTTTGCATGCACTTCGGCAACTGGGACCTCGGCGCGGGGGCCACGGCCGCACGGGGGTACCCGCTTTCCGTGATCGTGGAGACGTTTAGCGACCCCAGGCTGGACTCGATGGTGATTGGCGCTCGCACGCGGCTGGGAATGAAGGTGATCAGAATGGAGAAGACTGGCCCTTCCCTGTTCAGAGCGCTAAGGGAGAACGGTTTACTCGCACTCCTCATCGATCGTTCGGTGCCGGGCGAAGGCGTCCGGGTGACGTTCTTCGGCGAGGAGGTTGAGGTGCCGGCAGGGCCAGCGCGGCTGGCACTTAAAACGGGCGCGACGGTCCTGCCCACTGCATTCCCTCGAATTCATCCGTACCGGCCTGAGGTCGACACCCTTTGCGACTTTGACATCCGCCCCGATTCGACGGGCGACGACGAACGAGACATCCAGCGCCTCACCCAGGCCATCATGCATTCGCACGAGCAGTTCATCCGGCAGTACCCGGACCAGTGGTACATGTTCCGCGAGATGTGGCCAGCAAGACGGCGCCGGGACCGCAGCGCATGAGTTTTCGGCTGTGGTTCTTGCGGACGTTCCAGCCCTTTGTGGGTCGCTTTCCCGGCCCGTTCTACGCGATCGCTCCGTTCGTTGGGTGGCTGGCGTTCACCTTTCGCCAGGGCACCCGGCGCCGGCTGATTCGCAATATGCTGCCGCTCGTGGGCGGGGACCCGGCGGCAGCCGAGCGGGCCGGCCTGGCTGCCTCAAAGAACATCGCCCGCTACTTCGTTGACCTGTGCACTATTCCGGAGCGGATGATGGAACGCTTCGAGGCTGACCACCTAGAACTGGTGCACGGAGAGCGGCTGGCGGCGCTGCGCGAGCCGGGCCCGGTCATCGCCATGAGCGCGCATAGCGGTAACGCCGAACTCGCCATCCAGGCACTGACGTTTCGCGGACGACCCTTCGTTGCGCTCGTAGAAGCGCAGCGCCCGCGAGCCTGGTCTCGTTACCTGCTCAAGCTCCGTTCCTCCGCGGGAGGACGCTTTTACGAAACGAGTTTCCAGGGGATCCGCGCCTGCCTCGAGACTCTGCAGGAGGGAGGACTCGTTGGGTTTATGGGCGACCGCGACATCCAGGGCAACGGCCTTTGCGTCGAACTGGCGGGGCGCAAGGTGCGGCTGCCGCGTGGGCCCTGGGAAATCGCGCGGAGGTCCCAGGCGCTGGTCCTACCCGTCTTTACTGCGCGAATAGAGAAAGATCGCTTCCGGCTGTTCGTCGAAGAGCCGTTTCGCGTGGCCCAGTCCGTGGATGAGGATGCCGATATCCTGGCGGCGGTGGAACGTTTCGCGAGCCTGCTGGAAACGCACCTCAAGCGCGATCCGGGCCAGTGGGCGTTCACCGAGGACTTCTGGAAGGTGCACGCCTGTGGGTAAGGCAGACCTCCACATCCACACCCGCGTTTCAGACGGAATGGCATCGGTAAGCCAGGTGCTTGAGTACATCGAGCACCGCACCGACCTCGACGCGGTAGCGATCACCGACCACGAGGATATCTCCGGGGGATTGGAAGCACGCGACCTGGCCGGCCGCAGGGGTTACCGGTTCGAAGTGATACCTGGGGCTGAGATTACGACCTTGCAGGGGCATGTCCTCGCGTTGTTCCTCGAGCGCACCCCACCGAGCTTCCGGGGCATCGACTCGACGCTCGAGACGATTCACCGCGAAGGCGGGATTGCAATTGCGCCGCACCCGTTGAGCTGGCTGACGAGGTCGATCAGTAAGCGGACCTTCGACCGGCTGCAGCTGGGTGATGGTCAGCGGTTCGACGCCATCGAATTGGCGAACCCAAGCCCGGCCGCGCTTCGTACCCGGGAGCGCGCTGCGCTGCTGAACGAAGAGCGCTGGCGGCTGCCAGTCACCGGCGGATCGGATGGGCACCATCTGCCGCACCTCGGCACCGGTTGGACGGAGTACGAGGGGACTACTGCAGAACATTTACGCGCGGCCATCGTTTCGGGGACGACGCAAGCCCTCATGCGGCCTTACCCTTCGCTCCGTGAAGTTGGGATCGTGCGAATCGCTGCCGGACTCGCCTGGGGTTACAGCGCAACACCCCGGAAGATGCTCCGGATGAGGCGGCCGTGAAAATCGCAATCGTCTCGCCGTATGACTGGTGCGTGGAAGGCGGCGTGAAGTCGCACATTGCCCATCTTGCGGATTACTTCCGTGAGTGGGGCCATGACGTCACGATTTTCGCCCCGGCCTCTGAACCCGAGCGCGTTCGGGAACAGGTCACAGTCATGGGCAAACCGTGGCCGATGCGAGTGAGCGGCTCCGTCGCGCGGATCACGTTCGCGTGGAAATCGCCGGAAGTGAAGTCGGTCCTGCAGGCGGGCCAGTTCGATGTCGTGCATCTTCACGAGCCGCTGATGCCGCTCCTTCCGTACCACTTCCTGCGCTACTCAACTTCGGCCACGGTGGGGACGTTCCATGCGGCGAAGGACGGGGGTAACCGGTTTTACGGCTACACCACCCCCCTGACGAAGCGGTGGTTCCGCAAGCTTGAGGGGAAGATCGCGGTCTCGCCGGCCGCGGTTTCGCTCGTCAGCCGGTACTTCGCCGGGTACTTCAACATCATTCCGAACGGGATCGACTACGAGCACTTCTCGGCGCCCGCGGAGCCGCTCCCCGAATTCGACGATGGGAAGTCGAACATCCTGTTCGTTGGCAGGCCGGAGAAACGGAAGGGCTTGAAGTACCTGCTTCGAGCGTATTTACGCGTGCGCGCCCAGGTCCCCAATACCCGGCTCATCGTCGTCGGCGCGGGCGATTTCACGCGCTACGAACGGCTCATGGCCTCGTTCGAGGATGTCGTGTTCCGGCCCAACGTGCCGTATGCGGAGTTGCCCCGGTACTACCGCTCTGCGACCGTGTTTTCGTGCCCCAACACCGGGAACGAGAGCCAGGGATATGTCCTGCTGGAGGCGTTGGCTGCCGGGCGGGCGGTGGTCGCGAGCAATATCGAGGGCTTCGCCGGAGTGATGACGGACGAAGAAGAAGGTCTGTTGGTCAAGCCAAAGGACCCGGACGAGCTCGCCGGCGCGATCATTCGGCTCCTGAAGAACCCCAAGCAGCGGGCGGAGTTCGGGCGGCGCGGCCAGGCGCTGGCTCGGCACTACAGCTGGGATAACGTGGCCCATCGCGTTATGTCCTATTACGAGCGCATCCTGTACGAGCACCAGCAGGTCGCGGCCTCACGCGCCGCGCGCAAACCCATCGCTGCCATGGCGAAAGACTGATCTTGCCCGTCACGCTTCTCCCGACGCGCCTCCCAAAGGGCATACAGGACGGCATAGGCCGCAGCGTCGGTGGGCTCGGCATCACCCCGAACATGATCTCCCTGTTCGGGTTCTTCGGGAATCTTGCCGCCGCATGGCTGATAACGCGAGAAGAACTGCTCCTCGCAGGCATCGTGTACGTGTTCTTCTCGGCCCTGGATCTGGTCGATGGCGCAGTCGCCCGGGCAACTGGACTGGCGAGTCCATTCGGGGCGGTTTTCGACGCAATCCTGGACCGGGCCAGCGAAGCACTCGTGCTCGCGGCATGCGGGTGGTACTTCAGCGAGCGCGGGGAGCAAATCCAGGCGGCGTTCGCCTATGCCGCCATTTTCGGGAGCATCGCTGTCAGCTACATGCGGGCGCGCGCAGAGGTAGTGGGACTTTCGATGCGTGAGGGGCTGTTCCGGCGCCAGGAGCGGGTAGCACTGCTCACTATCGGGCTGTTGTTCAACGCCCTGACTGTGGTGATCCCGGTTCTAGCGATCCTCGCGAACTTCACGGCGATCCAGCGGTTCTGGATGCTCCGGACTGGGCTGCGAGACTAACTCGACGGCGGATCGTCCGAGGGTGGTTGGTTGCGAGCCCCGTTCCATTGTTCGTCGGGAGCTGCCAGTGGCTCGGCCGGGGGAGGCGCGCTCGCGGGAGTACGCGCCGCTGCCTCGCGCCGGGTGTTAGCCATCATCATCGCGAAGAGCATCGCAAGGACTGCGCCGAGCACAAACAGGATCGCGACGCCGCCAATCACCAGAGTTCCCTTACCCACGCCGGAATCATCGGACGATCCGCTAGCCGGCGCCGAAGGCGCTCGTGTCGGAGTCCTGGTCGCCCCCGCGGTGGCGGCCCGCGTGGGCGCAGTCGTCGGACGCGCGGTCGGCTGCGTTTGCGGTGCAAGGTTGAGGGAACCACGGAACTCAGATTCAAACGCGCTCAGATCTGCGTAGCCGTAGACCTGGGTCAGCGCCTGGTCAAAACGGCGACCACCTTTGATAGTCGCCATGTACTCAGCGAACTTCGCCGGACCGCCCTTTTTCACCAGGAAATCAACCATTGCCCATGCCTGGCCGTAGAAGACGTCGACGAGTTGGGCGTCAGTTGCCGGGGTGCTCATCTGCGAGAACGGGATGAGGCGGTTCGAACGGGCGGCCGCCGTAATCGCCGTCTGATAACTGCCGGGCGACGACTGCGCATAGACCGCCGCCCCTTCGTCGAGCCAGGCCGGAAGCTTCCCGAGCGTGCCTTCGCCGGCCGCCTCGTTGAGGATGTGCCCGAATTCGTGCCGGAGGGTGTCAGTTCGATCCGGTGAGCCGCAGGCGATCGGGATAAGCATCACGATGTCGCTCGTCACCTTCGTGCCGCAGGTGGTCACCGCCGAATCGAAGGTAGAGCCGCTCCCAGGGCGCGCCTCAGAACTCTCCTTCTCATCGGCGAACATGATGACTCTCACAGGGAGCTGCTTGAGCGTTATGCCGTAGAGCTGCTTTCCGATTCTTTCGTAGGTTTCGGTGCCAGCTTTCAGATAGGCGTTCGCGAGCGACTCCCGGTCTCCGTGGTAGTAGACCGTCATGAAGTCGTTGGCGACGTTCTTCCAATCCTGGTTCGGCGGCATGTAAAAGAAAGTCTGCTCCGGGCTTGCGGTGGTCTGCCCGTCGGCTGTGGTTATCTCCCAGTGGTAAACAAAGTTCGAGCCGACCGGCAGGTAATTGCCGGACGAATTCACCTGCAACACGACCTCGGCGCTAAGCGTCTTTGCGGGGGAGAGATCCTTCGGCTTATCAAGGGCACTCGTTCCGCGGCCGGTGATGCTGTAGGCGAGCGTCACGTCGGT
>CAZKZR010000104.1:0-8502 GCA_964557245.1 uncultured Anaerolineaceae bacterium
TGCCCTCGTCCACCGCCTCCTGGAGGACAGTCGCCGCGCTGCTGAAATCGCCCGCCTGGATGTGTGACATCCCCAGGTTGTTGAGGACCCAGCCAAGGTTCGAGGACCGGCCCAGCGTTCGCCACCCCTGTGCCGCCCGCGTCAGCACGGTTACCGCGGCAGGCGCATCGCCTCGCATCGCAAGGGACTGCCCAAGGGTTGACCGCGCGAGGAGCCCCAGCGGGTGCAGCGCTTCTGCGGCTCCCCCATCGATGACCTCGCGCAACAGGCTCTCGGCCTTGACGAAGTCGCGGCTCACGGAGAGCTCGTACTCGGCTATGTTGAAGAGGATCTCTGCCTGCAATGCAGCAGACACGTCATCCAGCAGTTCGCGCAGCGCGGCAACGGTCGCGCGGGCATCCTCCATTCGGCCAAAGAGCCGCAGTGCGCGGACTCTGGCCAGCTGGGCGTGGGCCCTCGCCTCGGCCGGGGCTCCTGCATCGCGCAGCAGCCCGTCCGCCCTCCGCAACGCGTCATCCGGGTCCCCGAGGTGCGCCACAACCCGCGCAAAGACACCGCGCAATAGTGGTCGCCTTCGCAGCGTCGGCTCGCTGATGCACTCGAACGCGCGCATCAACAGCGTCAGCGAACCCTGGACGATTAACCGCGGGCTATGCTCTTCCAACAGCGCGGCTAGCTCGAACTCGTCGCCATTCGCTCGCATGAACTCCACGGCCTCGGCCACGTTCCCGGCCTGGACCAACTCGCTGACTGCCGAATCCAACGCCGAGCGGAATCCGGCGCTGTCAATTTCGTCAAACTCGTCCGCAATGAATTGGCGCAAAAGCGGGTTAAGCCGGAACTCCACCGGAGAAAGGTGCTCGCAAAGAAAATCCCGCGTCGAAAGCCACGCAGTCAGGCCGCGCCACGCCTGCGCGCCGAAATCGGCTTCCACAGCCGCGCGGGAAATCGTGGGCTGAAGCGAAAACCGCCGCAGCGTCTCTCGGACCTCTTCCGGGACCGCTGACCAAACTTCCGTGCGCAGATACTCGCCAAACGCCGCGGATGAGAGCTTCTGCGATGCCGGAGCACCCGCAAGGGCGGCCATGACGCCTACAGGCCAACCGTCTGTTGCAGCCAGGATGTCCGCCGGCGATGCACCCTTGGCCGAAGGTCCCGCTTCGCGAATCTCCTCAAGGCTGAACGAAAGCTCGCCGCCGTCGACCACGATGGTCTCTCCGCTTGCGATCCGGGCGTTGAGAGCGGGAAGAAACGGGCGCTCGCGCCCCGAGAGGAAAAGTTCGCTGCCTTCAGGCGTCGATTCCAAGAGCCATGCCAGCAAAGCGCAGGAGTCCCGCCCGTCTGCGAGTTCGTGAATGTTGTCGATCACCAGCAGCAGCGGAAGCGGACTCTGGGAGACGGCGCCGGCGACCTCGGCGTTCACGTATGCCTGGAGGTCGCTCATTTTAGATGCCGTCGCGGGCGGTTCGATGTCACTGCTACCGGAAAGCGCGATACCCAATTGGTGCGCGAACACCTCAGGAGATCCGGACGTCGAATCGAGCGTCAGCCAGCGCGTTGTGTACTCGAGCTCCCGCGCAAACTGCGCGAGCAAGGTGGTTTTCCCAAACCCGGCCGCTGCTTCCAGCACCGTGACGCCATTGCCGATGGCGGCATGCAGTAATGACTTCAGTCGCTCCCGCTCCACCAATCTGCGTGGAAGCCTCGGGATCATCGTGCGGCCTGTGTTATTCATGCGAGGCTCCGTCCCCTGCGCGGAATTTCGGTGCATTGTGATCCGGCATACTACCCGCTTTCCCCTCCCCGCGCCATGCCTCGCCTTGACCGAACCGTCTCGGGCCATGTTATGGTCACTTCTCAATCCAGCGCCCCCGCAGTTGGTGAGAAATGCGTAAGAAATTAGGCGCGAGGCCGATCCTCGCGGCGAGCGTGCTGCTGGCCGGCATCATCGTTCTATTCGCCGCCGCGCAGAGTACGCCCGTCGTAGCAGCTGGCCCCTGCGGCACCACCCACGACGCGGTCGATGCCGAAGAACAGCAGTTCCTCTCATTGCTGGCGTCGTGGCGCGCAGCAAACGGATTCGACGAACCTCAGCAAACCTCCGGCGCCCTCAACATGGCCGCCGCCTGGTTCGCCGAATATCAGGTGACGCACGGCACCCCGGGCGGCCACAACGACTCCAATGGACGTACGTGGGTACAGCGAGCGATCGACTGCGGGTACTCCGGCCAGACTTCCGGAGGCCAGCCCTATGCATCCGGAAGCGGCGAGGGCATCTATGCCGTCTCCGGTAGCACTCTCCCGAACATCGGCCCACAACAAGCGCTTACCGGGATGATCAACCAGGGAGTTGGTCACAGTGGCATCTACATGAGCGGTTCGCCCAGTCTCCCCGCCAAGTGCTACGGCGTTGCGGTCCGCAGGAACGGAAATGCGGTCGCATGGGTCGTGGTCATCGCCCAGTACCCGGCCGAGGGAACCTGTCCTGGCGGCTCGGGCGGCGGGGCATCACCATCCCCCTCCGCGTCCGCCAGTGCCACGCCAACGTCCACCCCATCCCCGACGCCATCGCCTACCCCTTCGCCTACTCCCAACCCCCTCGGCGTGACGGTTACGATCTCCGCCGGTTGGAACCTCGTGGTGCTACCTGCGGGGCCTGTCGCCACAGTCCTGCACCGCGCCGAAGGCTGCTACCGGGCCGTCTATCAGCAGCAAGGCGAGCATTGGCTTCGTTACTCACCCGATGTGCCGCCGTACGCGAACAATCTCCAGACGCTGAACGGCGGCACCTTCTGGATAGAAGGCACCGCCGAAAACTGCGGTCCGGTGTCGCTGTGACGTCAGAGTGACTGCGGCAGCGCCACGAACCCTGCGGAGTTCGCAATACCCACGCCCATAGCGCTCAAAGCGCCGATGCAAACAACCGCGATCAGAGCGAGGATGAGTCCATATTCGGCGAGGCCCTGGCCGGCCTCGCCGGCGCGCTTCGCGCGCCATTGCAGTACTTTGCTGGTCATCCGGTTCATGCCCATCTTCATCTCCTGGCCGATTCTCTCCCTGTTCCTCAGTTCGACAAGAGTACCCGCGCACTAACGTCTTGGCAGGAGTCGAAGAGGTTGCCCGAAGGTGACGGTTTTACAGCCGGTTTACAGAACCCAATCTCCCACGAGCTCAGGGACGTCCGTGATGACTGTCTCGACTCCCAGTCCGAACAGCCGCTGGAGAAGCTCACGAGGCCGAGCCACGTCTCGGTGGATTGTCCAGGCCGCGAGCGCGCAGCCACGGCGTCGAAGGGCCTCACCGAGGTTCATGCCCAGCTCACCCATCTTCAACACAGTTCCGAAATCAACCATCCACTCAGAAGCATTGGGCAAAATGCTGTGGATATCCTCCATGCGCGCCTCGAGGTACTCCATTGCCGTGAACCTCGCATTTCCGGCGATCGGCGAGTCATCCCAGAGGCCGTGAACTCCCATCGTGTGAGGAATCCCCGGCGGTGACTTGGCGAAGGCCCAGTGCAACGTCGGATCAAGAGCGATTCGTGGCACCTCAAGCGCCCTCAGGTTCCAGTGAGACTGCGATCCGACCATGACCCGGTCGCCGAGCGGTCGGATTGCCTCCTGGAGGGCGAGCCGTCGTCTCTCACTCATCGGGCGTGACAATTTGAGGTCGACCTGCAGGATGGTCTCGCTCCCTTCCAACGCGCCCACCACGTCGTCGAAGAAGCACAGCGGCTCCCCGCTCTTATAGATGATGTCCCGGACGAATTCGGTCCTGGCGTCCGCCACACGTCCGCTCGTCGTTGTACTGCCATCGAATGAGGCGTCGTGGAAAACCAGCATGGCGTCGTCGGCTAGGAACTGCAGGTCGATCTCAAAGCGAGGTACGCCCGCTTCGACGCACTCGTTGACGGCCCTCAGTGAATTCGGAGCGAATCGACCGGTGAGAGTGGCGCTGTGGCAGCAAATAACCCGGGGCACACCGTTGACCACGGGAGCGAGCTTCCGGGAGACGTCACCCATGCTGGGCAATTATTGCCGCTGATCATGAGTTGGTCATCGGCTCCCGCGTAACGACACTTTGCCGTCATACGTGCCGGGCGCGACCCGTAATGCTGCGCCATGCAGGTTCACGAATAGCGTGAATGTCAGTATTATGGTTAAGTAGACTTGAGTTGCCGCCTAGCAAATATGGCGTGATATACTCCCGCGCGTCCTGAGGGGGGCCGCTAGCTCAATTGGCAGAGCAGCTGACTCTTAATCAGCCGGTTGAAGGTTCGATTCCTTCGCGGCTCACCAACTCCCTCCTGTTCCGAATCGGGCCCTGCTCCGGCAGGGTCCCAGCGCACGCGTGGGGAAGTGTCGGAACTGGCAGACGAGCATGACTTAGGATCATGTGCCGCAAGGCGTAGGAGTTCGAGTCTCCTCTTCCCCACCACTCGAAACCAGGGAGCAATCGCGGCTTCGCCGCACCACCCGGTGGGACGGGTGGGCGAAAGGAGAAGGGATGTCGTTACTCGAGGTCAAAGACCTGCGAACGTACTTCTATACCCAGGAAGGCACCGTCAAAGCCGTTGACGGGACCTCATACGTGGTTGAAGAAGGCGAAACGCTGGGACTGGTCGGTGAATCGGGTTGTGGCAAGAGCGTTTCCGCCCTCTCCATTCTTCGGCTCATTCCCCAACCGCCCGGCAAGATTGTCTCCGGCGAGATCATTTTCCAGGGCCGGGACATTCTCAAACTGGACGAAGACGAGATCCGGAAAGTCCGCGGCAATGACATTGCCATGGTCTTCCAGGAGCCGATGACTTCGCTCAACCCCGTGCTCACCATTGGCCGCCAGATGACGGAAGCCCTCGAGCTTCACATGGACCTCCATGGCAAGGCCGCCCGGGATCGCGCCGCGGAACTCCTGGAAATGGTCGGCATCCCCGAGGCCCGCAACCGCCTCGATGACTATCCGCACCAGTTCTCCGGTGGTATGCGGCAACGCGTCATGATCGCCATGGCGATGAGCTGCAACCCTAAGCTGCTCCTCGCCGACGAACCCACGACCGCGCTCGACGTCACGATCCAGGCACAGATCCTTGAGGTCATGAACCGCCTGAGCCGCGAGTTCGGCACCGCCGTTATCATCATCACGCACAACCTCGGTGTAGTTGCCCGCTACGCCGACCGCGTCAACGTGATGTACGCCGGCAAGGTGATCGAAACGGCGTCCGCCGAAGAACTTTATCGAAACCCGAAGCACCCCTACACCGTCGGGTTGCTCAACTCGGTCCCTCGCCTGGACGAGACCCGAAAGGAAAAGCTCGTCCCGATTGAAGGCCTTCCGCCCGATCTCGCCCACCTGCCTCCCGGGTGCCCCTTCTACCCGCGATGCTCATGGCGCGTGGACCGCTGCAAGGAAGAATACCCGCCCTTTAAGCTCGTAGCCGAAAAGCACTACGCAGCCTGCTGGGAATCGGAACGTGTCGGACGGGAGGTGCCAGTTGGCGCAGCAAACTAGCTCTTCAACTCGCCAGCGTGTCGGCACGATTGGTGAAACCCTGGTCGAAGTGAAGGACATGCAAGTGTTCTTCCCCGTGACCGCCGGCGTCATTTTCCAGCGCAAAGTCGCCGATGTTCGCGCCGTCGATGGCGTGAGCTTCGCCGTCAAGCGCGGCGAGACGCTCGGCCTCGTCGGCGAGTCCGGCTGTGGCAAGAGCACCACCGGCAAGGCTGTGCTTCAGCTCACGCGCCCCACTGCTGGAAACGTGCTCTTCGAAGGCACCGACCTCACGAAGATCAAGGGTGGCGAGCTCCGCCGCTTCCGCCGCAAGATGCAGATGATCTTCCAGGACCCGTACGCGAGCCTGAACCCGCGCATGTCGGTCGGCAGCATCATCAGCGAACCCCTCACCATCCATAAGCTCGCCAGCGGCAAGGACAAGAAGGAACGGGTCCAGAACCTGCTCCAGACAGTCGGTCTGAACCCGTACTTCGCCAACCGGTTCCCGCACGAATTCTCCGGTGGCCAGCGCCAGCGCATCGGTATCGCCCGCGCCCTCGCCGTCGAGCCGGACTTCATCGTCGCGGACGAGCCTGTTTCCGCCCTCGACGTGTCGATTCAGGCGCAGATCATCAACCTGCTCCAGGATCTTCAAGACCAGTTCAATCTCACGTATCTCTTCATCGCTCACGACCTCTCTGTCGTTCGCCACATCAGCGACCGCGTAGCGGTCATGTACCTGGGCCACGTGATGGAGCTGACCGACCGGGACTCAATTTTCGACAACCCGCTCCACCCGTACACCAAGGCCCTCCTCTCCGCGGTGCCGATCCCGGACCCGGAAGTGGAACGCAAGCGCGAGCGCATCATCCTCCTCGGAGACGTGCCGAGCCCGCTCCGCCCGCCTCCAGGCTGCGTGTTCAACACGCGCTGCCCAATCGCCATCGACGAATGCCGCACCCGGAAGCCGGACTGGCGCAACGTCGGTACGGCCGAAAAAGAACACTGGGTCTGGTGCCACCGGGTGGAATCAGGCTCCGGCATGACCACCGGCATGGCGAAAGCCTGATACCGGACCGCAACAGCAACAAAAAGGGACTGACCAGTTGGTCAGTCCCTTTTTCTTATCCCTGATTCCCAGTCCGGTCTTGAGCTTACGGAGTTGCCGTCGCCGTCGCAGCTGGCGCCGAAGGCGAAGCTGCGGGCGTCGTGGCAGCGGGAGTCGGCCCCGTCGTCGGCGTGCGAGTGGCTGTAGGTCCCGGCGTGTTCGTCCGTGTCGCTGTGGCGTTGGGCGTCGCTGTACCCGGTGCCGTCGTCGGTGTCGCCGTTGCCGTCACTCCCTGCGTCGGACTTTTGGGCGCCTGCGTCGGAGCAGTCGTCGGCTGGCTGGTCGCTGTCGGAGAAGGCGTCCCGCCGCCGTTGTCCTTGTCGTTTTGGCGCGAAAGGGCGAACGCCGCCGCGATTCCCAGGCCGAGCGCGATCAACACGATGCCGATCGCCACCAGGATCGCCGTGCCACTCACTCCCTGGTTGCCCCCGGGCGGTGGCGCGGTCCGTCGGATACGGGCCGTGGCGTGGCGAGTCTGAAGTTGCGGAGGCCGTCCCGGCGGCGCAGCAATCGGTGCGCCCGTCAGGTTCGGAGTCGCGGGGATGCGCTGCAGAGCGGCTGCGAACGCGGCCGCAGTCGGATACCGATCCCCGGGGCTGATGGAAAGCGCCCGCGAGAGCACGGCTTCCAGCTCAGGTGACGCACTGCGCGCGAAAGCTCGCAACGGCGGAGGCGGAGCGCCGAGCCGCTGACCGATCGTTGCGCCGGCGGTCGACCCACTGAACGGTGTGCGACCGGCAACCAATTCAAAAACCGTCAGCGCCAGGGAGTACACATCCGACGCCGCGCTCGGCGGCGTTCCTTCGATGACCTCAGGCGCGAGGTAGGCAACCGTTCCGAGCAAATCCTTCGCCTGGCCCGGCGCCATCGTGCGGGTCAGTGACTCCGCGACGCCGAAGTCCGCCACCTTGGCTGCGCCTGCATCGTTGACCAGGACGTTTTCGGGCTTGATATCGCAATGGACTACGCCTTTTTCATGCGCGTACTGCAACGCCGAAGCTACCTGCACACCGAAGCGAATTGCCTCTCGTTCGGACATTCGCCCCTGGGTCTCGATCAGCTGCCGCAGCGAATAGCCGTGGACGTACTCCATCACGATGTAGCGGCGCCCCTCGAACGTCCCTGCGTCGTAGACGCCGACAATCCCCGGGTGCTGGAGCTTCGCGATAACCGTGGCTTCACGTTCGAATGCCGCGATCGTTTCCGCGTCCGCGCCCAGCGTGAACGCCTCCCGAAGTGCCTTGATAGCCACCCAGCGCCCTAGCCGCTGATCCTCGGCGAGCCAGACCTCCGCCATCCCCCCGGTACCGAGCAGCCGCTCGAGGCGGTATCTTCCCTCAATGACGTCGGAAGCGTTCAAATGTTGGTGAGGCCCTCCGAATTGGTCGCCCGCGAGCGCAACATCGAACTCGCGCTCGTCGCCGGCAGCCTGGCCTTCATCCTCCTCGCACTCCGCGCCTTGGATGCGGCTTCTGCCGTTGTTCCCTCCAACTCCACAAGGATCGTAACGCAATTCGCCGTTTCAGCGGTGGCGGGGAACTTCGCCCTCCGAGCGATCGCTCCTCGGGCCATGGCTCAGTCATACGCCATTGCCTGTTTTCTCGCCGCGATTGGCCTTGCCTTCGTCATTCGCCTCGCCCCCGATTCCGCATCAGACCAGGTCAACTGGATCACCATCGGGATCGTCGCTTTCGCGGTCTCCGCCTGGCTCGGTAGGCATTCGCAATTGCTCACTCGTTACACCTACACGGCCGGCGCCGCGGCTCTTGGACTCCTCGTGTTCACCGGGCTCTTCGGGACCACCATCAACGGAGCGCGGCTGTGGGTGGTCCTAGGCGGGCAGACAATCCAGACCACCGAGCTCATCAAGCTCCTCCTGCTCATCTTTCTTGCTGGCTATCTTT
>CAZKZR010000105.1:0-8432 GCA_964557245.1 uncultured Anaerolineaceae bacterium
ACGACGTGCGCTCCATCGACTGGAAAGCGCAGGCTCGCACGGGCCAACCGCTTATCCGCCGCTACCGCGAGGACCGCGACCTGACCGTGCTCTTCGTTGTGGATGTGAGCGCTTCCCAGCGAGCAGGGGCGCTCCCCCAGTCGAAGGCCGATCTTGCCGCCGAAATCTGCGCCGTCCTCGCGCTCGCCGCGATTCGTAACAAGGACCGCGTTGGATTGCTCCTGTTCGCCAGCAAGCCAGAACGCTACGTACGCCCCTCCGGTGGCGCGACGCACGTGCTCCGTGTGGTGCGCGAGATGCTGTGGGCTCACCCTCAAACCAGCGGAACCAACATCGGCGGCGCGCTCGAATACCTGACAGGCGTGCAGAAACGCCGCGCCACAATCTTCCTCGTTTCCGATTTCCTTGCCGAGATCGACACCCGGCAATTGCGAGCCGCGGCCCGGCGCCACGACATCATCGCCGTCCGCGTCCGCGAACCGATCGACGGGGCGCTCCCTGATGCCGGGATTGTCACCGTCCGGGACAGTGAATCCGGGCGGCCGGTCGAGATAGATACGGGCAGTACCGCCGTACGAGAACTCTACGAGCGGCGCGTCGAAGAACTCGATCGCGAGCGGCGCATCGCGTTCGGGTCCATCGGCATCGACGAAATCCAGGCGATGGTCGGCACGGATTACGTGCCTGCGCTCCTGCGCTTCTTCAAGCGGCGGACCACGGGCGCGGCATGAAACGCGCGATGTTCTCTGCGCTCCTGGTCGTGCTCGTGGCCGGCGTCCTGGCGTTGCCAGCCGCGCCCGCCCTTGCCGAAGACGAAGTACGGCTCGCCCAACCATCCGCGGTCCTCGGCGAGCACGTCCAGGTCACAGTCCGCGTCACCGTCCCGCCCGGCTCGACCGTGGAACTGACGCCCGGGTCAGAGTCGTGGGCCGGAGTGGAACTGGTCTCGATTGATTCCGTGACCCAGGTCAATCAATCCCAGGGCGTTCAGTGGCTGATCCAGGCGACCGTCGCCGCGTTCCTTCCGGGCGCGCTCTCATTCGCCCCAACTGTTTCGATAGTTGCCGGCAGCGAGGCGCGAAACGTCGCACTTCCCGCCGTGCCCTTCAACGTGCTCCCCGTGCTGCCGGCGGATGCACCGCTGGAACTGACGCCGCTGCGGCCACCCGTGGCTATCGCCGGGGCTGAATCACCCTGGCTGAAGCCCGGCATCGTGTTCGGGGTGGTCGCAGGGGCTGCGGTCCTCGCGCTGATGGTTTGGTGGTTGGGCAGGGCGCTGGCTCGACGGCTGCGCAGGAGCCCCGCTCCAGCCCTCACGCCCGAAGTTCCCCGGTCGTTGGAGGGGGCAGAACAACTCCTGCATTCAGACCCCGTCGGCGCCTACCGGCTGATGTCCGCCGTGGTGAAGTCCGAATTGGCCCGGCGCTATGGGGTCCGAGCCACCGCGCTCACCACCACCGAGTTGCGCCGCAGGCTGGAGTCCGGCGGCGAACGCTGGGAGGCGCGGCTTGTCGCCGGGTTGCTGGAAGAGTGTGATTCCGTGATCTACGCCGGATATCGCCCGGCGGCCGAGCGTCGCGAAGCCGACCTGACCATGGCGCGCGAAATCGTCGAGGTGCCGGCCTGATGGAATTCGCCGAACCCCTGGCCCTCAGCCTCGCCGTCCTCGCCATCCCCGTCGCCTTACTCGCCCGCCGAAAGGCGCGAGGGTACACCCTTGCCTCCGCCGCGCCGGTCTTCGAAATCCCTCCCTCACTCCGCCTCCGCGTAGCGAGGGCGCTGCCGCTTCTCCGCGTCCTGGCCGTGGTTATGCTCGCCATCGCCGCCGCCGGGCCGCGCGAAGGTAAGGCCGACGCGGTCGTCCCCGGCGAAGGCGTGGACATCGCCCTAGCGTTCGATATTTCAAGCTCGATGGACCAGCGCTTCGTCCCCGGCAAGTCCCGCCTTGATGCCTCCAAGGAAGTCATCCGCGAGTTCATCAAGAATCGCGAGAACGACCGGGTCGGCCTCGTGGTGTTCCAGCAAGACGCGCTCGCCCTGTCGCCACCAAGCCTCGATTACCGCGCCCTGGACCGCATGGTCGCTGACCTGCGCAGCGGGCTCCTTCCTGACGGTACTGGCATCGGCGTCGGCCTCGCGACTTCCCTCAACATGCTCCAGGACTCCACCGCCGCGAGCCGCATCGTGATCCTGCTGACGGACGGTGAACATAACGCCAACTCGATCTCCCCGGAAAAAGCCGCCGAGCTGGCCATTTCGCTCAAGATCCGGGTCTACACCATCGGCGTTGTCTCCGAAGTCGGCCCCGGGCGCAGTCCGGAGATCGATGAAGAGTTGCTCACGGCCATCGCTGACCGCACCGGCGGACGGTACTTCGAAGCTGACAGTCCGCAGGCGCTCCAGGATATCTACGACGAAATCGGCTCCCTCGAGCGCAGCCGTGTCGGGCGGGAATCCTTCGAGAGCTTCACCGAGCTCGCTCCGCTGTTTGCCGCTGCGGCCGCGGCGTTATTGGCCCTTGAACTCGCCGCGCGCGGGACCGTCCTTCGGAGGTCGCCCGCATGAGCGACATCACGTTTGCCCGCGATTGGATGTTCCTCCTCCTGCCCCTGCCTTTCGCGGCGTTGGCGCTGTGGTGGTGGGGAGTGCGGCGGGCCGCCAGGAAAGCCCGGACGATCTCCCGCGGCCGCGGCGCTCCGCCTCCCTATGCTGCCGCGATTCTCTTTTCGCTCGCGGCGGCGGTAGCCATCGTTGCGGCCGCCCAACCGCGATGGGGCACGCGCGAAAGCAAGATCCCCCGTACCGGCGCGGACCTCGTGATAGTCCTCGATATCTCCCGGTCCATGGACGCTCGTGATGTCGCTCCAGACCGGCTCCAGGCGAGCAAAACAGCCGTCGCTGCGATCCTGAACCGCCTGGGCGGCGACCGCGTCGGGCTCGTCGTCTTCGCCGGCGATGCTCGCATCCGGTTCCCGCTGACGACAGACTTCTCCGCCGCTCGCCAGGTGGTCGATTCGCTGGAGGCCGGGGTGGTCTTCGTCGAGGGCGGGACCAATGCGGGCCTTGGCCTGACCGAGGCTGTCACGCTGCTCAGCGACGACCCCCAAAACGGCAAGGTCATCCTCCTCCTTACCGACGGCGACGACCTGGGTGGAGACCCTGCGTCTTCGGCCCAGCTGGTTGCCCAATCCGGCGCCAGCCTGCTCATCGCCGGAGTTGGTACTCCCGATGGGTCCACCATCCCGGTGATCGACCCGCGTAACGGCGCCGAATCCCCAAAGCTGGACTCCCAGGGGAATCCCATCGTCACGCGCCTCAACGAGCCGTTCCTCCGAACGCTCGCAACGGCTGCCGGCGGGCGCTACCTGGGCGCAGACCTGGCGCTCGTCCCGGGCGCCGTCGATGGACGTCTACGGGCGCTTCAGCGCTCCCAGATCGATTCGCGCCCGACCCTCTTGCCCATAGAGCGTTTCCAGTACTTCGCCATAGCCGCGCTCGCGCTGCTGGTTCTTGCCTCGCTGGCTGAACGTCTGCTGCGGTTCTCGTGGCGAACCGCCGGGGCGCTCGCGCTCCTGGCCTTGCTCCTCGGCGGATGCGCAACCGGCGACTACGACACGAACGAAGCTGGCCGTAAGGCCTTCGCTGCCGGAGACGCCGAGACAGCCATCGACCGCTTCCTCGAAGTCCAGGTTTCGCGACCGGATGACCCGGACGTCGCGCTCAACCTGGCGACCGCCTACGGGGCCGCCGGGCGCAACGAAGAGGCGGTCCTCGCCGCCCGCCGCGCCCTGGATTCGAACCGGCCCGAGATCCGGGCGCGGGCGTACGCCTCGATCGGCCACTCCCAGTTCGCCGCGGGCCGCCTGGCCGAATCGCTCGATGCCTTCCGGCGGGCGCTCCTGGAAGACGGCGATGATGACGCGTCCCGGCACGATTACGAAGTGGTGCTTCGCCTGCTCTTTCCGGACCCTGAATCCCAGGAAACCCCACCAGCGGGAGCCACGCCACCTCCAACGGGCGGCAGCCCCTCTCCCGGGGCCCAGCCTTCCCAGCAGCCAGGTGGCGGAACGCCCCAGCCGGGGCAACCGACACCCGGCGATGGCACGCCCCAGGGTGGGACTCCGAACCCCGGTGGCACACCCACTCCCGGCGCCACCGCGCCATCGCCCAGCTCCCGCGAACAGATCGAACGCGACCTCCGGGATATCGACCAGCGCGTCGAGCGGTTGCTGGAGGAAGCCGGAGAATCACCCAGTCCGGCCCAGGCCCTTGAGATCCTGCGCCTGCTCGCCCAGCGCTCCCGCATCGCCAGTCTTCGCGATGCGCTTAACGGCGGCGGGGGAGCGAAAGACTACTGATTTCTGTACCTTCGGACATTCGCCCCCGGCTGAATCCCGTACACTGCCGATGTGCGCGCCGTCTTCGTCATGATCAAAACCGAACCCGGTCACACCACCGACGTGGCCAACCGCATCGCCGAGGTGGAGTCCTTCTCGGAGTGTTACAGCATCACGGGGCAGTACGACCTGCTGGCGAAGCTGTACGTATCGGACGTGGACGGCCTTGGACGCCTCATCGAGCGGGATATTCACTCCATCCCCAACATCCGAGACACGTTCACCATCCTGACCTTTGAGGCGTTCGGCGTCCGCTGAACGGTTGGCATGGAAAGCACGCCAAACGCGGTCACGGTCCTCAGTCAATGGCACATCGACGTCACATGGGCGCTTCTCCTCGTCGCCATGGCATTCGCCTACGTTCGGGCGTTCCGGCGAGCCTCCGCTAAAGGTTGCCGGCATCCGCGCTGGCGGCTCGGCGCGTTCCTTGCCTCGCTTGCCTTCGTGCTCCTCGCCGTCAGCTCTCCGATCGCCCACTACGGTGAGAGCATTCTCTGGGTGGACTTCACCGGCTTCCTGTTACTGACGATGGTCGCGCCCCCGCTCCTCCTGCTTGGAGCGCCCCTCACCCTGGCCTTCCGCGCCTCCGGCAAAATAGGCCGCAGGCGGTTGCGCGCGCTCTACCGGAGCCGCCTGGTCGCGTTCGTTACCTTCCCCGTCGCCACCTGGCTGCTGTTCGCTGTCGCGACCTACCTATGGCAGTTCACGGACCTTACCGATCTGGCTCCGCAGCACGCCTCGCTGCGATTCTTCCAGCAGTCCAGCCTGTTCCTCGTGGGGATCCTCTTCTGGAATCCTGCCGTTGCTTCGGATCCGATGCGATGGCGGCTCCCCTACCCCCTTCGATCGCTGTACGTCTTCGTTGAGATGACCCACAAGGGGCTCTTCGGCGGCATGTTCCTGAGTATGACAAGCGTCATGCACAGCGATTTCGCGGGTCGTGCCCCGCAATGGGCGCCCGAACCCCTGCTCGACCAGCGCATCGCCATTCTCATCCTCTGGATCGGCGGGAACATCATCTTCCTGGTTGCCCTGGTCGCGATGGTCTTCGGTTGGGTCGCATACGAGCGGCGGAACCAGGACCGTACCGATCGGCGGCTTCGCCGCGAGGCCGAAGCGAGGGCCAGGCGTCGCGCCGCCCTTGATCAGGTCTTCCAGAAGCCCGTCTGACCCCGTAATTCCTACTTTTGGGCGATAGCAGCGGGTGCGTTGCCTCAGATAGAGTCCGCCGCCAATGGAACGCCCAAAGTACAAGACGTGGATCAGGACGAAGCCGCTCGTCACCTTCGTAATCCTCACCGCGGTGTTTGTCGCCCTCTCCGCGCTCGCCTTTGTGAGTCTCTTCTTCCTCGCCGCGCTCATCCCCGCGGCGATCTTCGGCTACATCGTTCTGATTGTCGGTTTGAGCCACTGGAGATTCTCCCCCCGAGGCGGCGACTGGCAGGACCGCGTGCATCAGTTGCTCGTCTCCCGCGTCACCGGGCAACGCGTCCTCGACGTCGGGTGCGGCAGCGGCCACCTCGTTGCTGAGGTCGCTCGCGCTCACCCGCAGACCCTGCTCGTCGGCCTCGACTTCTGGGGCGCAAACTGGGAGTACTCGAAGGAACTGTGCGAGGCCAATATCCGGCTCGAAGGCTTCGCCGACCGCGCGGCCTTCGTGCGCGGATCTGCTTCGCGCCTGCCCGCCGACCTCGGCGAGTTTGATACGGTGCTGAGTTCGATGACGTTCCACGAAGTTCGCGATGTCGCCGACAAGACGGAGTCCCTGCGCCAGGCGCTGCAGCATGTCGCACCCGGCGGCTCGTTCGCTTTCATCGACCTCTTCGGCGACCGGTCGTTCTACCCCGATCCGTCCCAGGTGGAATCAGCCATCCGCGAGTCCGGCGTCACCGTAACGGAGCGCGCGGACCTCTCCAGCCTGCTCCCCTTGCCCTTCCCGCTGAAGCACAAACGGGTGCTCGGGCACGCTCAACTCATCGCCGGCCAGCGGAACGCTAGCGGTAGTTTCCGAATTTGAGCTCGATGCCGTAGTCCTGCGTCTTCAAATCGGCGATGACCTGCTGCAGTTCGTCCCGGCTCGGGCTGCTGACGCGCACGGCGTCTCCCTGCACCTGCGCCTGCACCTTCTTGTACTTCTGGTCCTTCAGGTACTTCACGATCTTCTTGGCGATGTCCTGCTCAATGCCCTGCACCAGCGTCACATCCTGGCGAACGGTCCCCTGGGAAGCCTTTTGCGGCGTCGCGCGAGTCAAATTCTTGACCGGGACGTTGCGCGCAATCAGCCGTCCCTGCAGCACCTGCCACATCGCATCCAGCTTGTAATCGTCCTGGGCATGGAGGCTGATCTTCGTGTCGCCGTGGTTGTAATCGATCTCCGCGACCATCCCTTTGAAATCGAAGCGGTTCTCGATTTCTTTCTTCGCCTGGTTGATGGCGTTCGCCACTTCCTGGAGGTCGCACCCGGTGGTGATATCGAACGTTTCGTCTTTCGCCATGCTGAAAGCGTACCGCGACCGGCCCCGACGATGTAGGGCGCGCTCTCGGCGCCGGCTCTGCTTCGGCTACACTGTCCCCTAAAGACCCCACCAGAGAGGCCTCCTGCATGACTGACCTGGAACGCGCGAAGCAACTTCGCGCTGAATACGACGAAGCCGTTGTGCAGGAAGGCAAGGAACTCGCCGGTCCCTTCATGACCGTCAGCGGCATGCCCATCGATCGGCTCTATGACGCCACCGATACCGCGGACATCGATTACGAGCGCGATATCAACCTGCCGGGCAGCTACCCGTTCACACGCGGCGTCCACCGCACGGGCTACCGCGGCAAACCGTGGACCATCCGCATGTTCAGCGGCTTCGGCTCGGTCGAAGAGACCAATCAGCGCTACAAGGACCTCCTCGCCACCGGCAACAACGGCCTCAGCATCGCCTTCGACATGCCCACCCTCATGGGCTACGACCACGACGAGCCGTGGGCCGAGGGCGAGTTCGGCAGTTGCGGCGTCGCCGTCGACTCCCTGAGCGATATGGAGATCCTGCTCAGCGATCTCCCCCTCGACAAGATCACGACCTCGATGACGATCAACAGCCCGGCCCCGGTGGTCTGGGCGCTGTTCATCGCCGCCGCTGAGAAGCGCGGCATCCCCAGGGCGAAGCTGGCCGGCACGCTCCAGAACGACATCCTCAAGGAGTACATCGCCCAGAACGAGTACATCTACGACCCCGCTGCCTCGATGCGGCTGGTCACGGACACGATCGAATTCGCCTCCAACGAAATGCCGCTCTGGAACCCGGTTTCGGTGTCCGGCTACCACATCCGTGAAGCCGGGGCGACAGCGGCCCAGGAACTCGCCTTCACCCTCGCCGATGGCATCGAGTACGTGAAGTGGGCGCTCGCGCGCGGCATGGACATCGATAGCTTCGCGCCCCGCATCAGCTTCTTCTTCAACAGCCATAACGACTTCTTCGAAGAGGTCGCCAAGTTCCGCGCGGCCCGCCGTATCTGGGCCCGCCAGATGAAGGAGCGCTTCGGCGCGAAGAACTCGCGCTCGTGGCTGATGCGCTTCCACACCCAGACGGCCGGTGTCTCGCTGACCGAGCAACAGCCCGAGGTGAACCTGGTGCGCGTCGCGATCCAGGCGCTCGCCGCGGTGATGGGCGGTACGCAGTCGCTGCACACCGACGCGATGGACGAAGCGATCGCCCTCCCGAGTGACAAGGCCGCGCGGCTGGCCGTGCGCACCCAGCAGGTCATCCTCCACGAAAGCGGCGTCATCAACACCGTCGACCCCCTGGGCGGCAGCTACTTCGTCGAGAAACTGACCAGCGAGATGGAGTCCCAGGTCTTGCGCTACTTCGAGCAGATCGAGGCGCTCGGCGGCGTGATCCCGGCAATTGAGACCGGCTTCTTCCAGAAGGAGATCGCGGACGCCTCTGCTCGCTTCCAGTTCGAAGTCGATACGCGCGACCGCATCGTCGTCGGCGTGAACGAGTACCTCAGCGAAGAGAAGCCGGACATCCCGATCCTGAAGTTCGA
>CAZKZR010000106.1:0-8371 GCA_964557245.1 uncultured Anaerolineaceae bacterium
CGCAGGCACGACGACATCGGATCCGTGTGACTCTAAGATGCTGGCCGGGGCGTACGAGTGCGACGACAACTACACTGCCAGCATGACGGAGACTTGGACCACCACCAGCGGTTTAGTGCACTACAGCTTGTGCGGCGTACCGCACACCATAATCGCTTCGTACCTGCATCAGGGATGCAATTACTCTCCGGTCGACTGCTCCAACGAGTTCGACACGTATTCACAGGAGTAAGACTGTGGCACGACGCACTGTCCTCATCCTACTTGCCGCGAGCACTCTCGGTGTCGCTGTTGCCGCGTACCAGGTGTTAATGGGAGCCGACTCAGGACAGGCCAGCGCGCCGGCCGAGTACGAACGGGTGGTCGAAGCCGCAGTGAAGTCCATCGACCAGCGGCCGCGATCCGGCTTGCAAGACCAGTTGCTTGCCGACGGTCAACTCACCGAGGACGAATACGACCTGGCCTTCGCCCGGTACTCTGAGTGCGTGGTTGCCGGAGGAGGGCTCATCTCGGGACCCGGCGGCAAGACCTCGCGGCATATCTACGACGCATTCGTCGCCATACCGCCGGACGGCGACGGTCAGCCCAATACGGTAGCAAGACAAGCAGCCGCTGATTGCAGCGCAAGGTACTTCGATGTCGTCGGCGCGCGCTGGTCGGCGATGCACATGGAGCGCCCAGAGGCAATCAGTTCGGCCATGGGGCAGGTGCGCCCGTGCGCCAGGGCGGCAGGCGTCGAACTCCCCTCCCTTTCATCGAGCGAAGCCGTGCTGGAGTATCTGCAGTCGGCCCCTCGATCCAACGCCAGCGTACTCGCCGATTGCTTGAAGACGGCGAGCGCGGAACTGGGGAAGACGTCAAACACGGGAGTCCTTGGCCCCATTCCCTAACTCACCGCACAAATAACGCCGACCAGTGTGCCCCGGCTTAGCTCAGGAACTCCAGCGGCACGGGCGGGTTCGCCAGCGGCTTCGCGGCGATGGAGAGCAGCAGCATGATGCTGTCGTCGCCGGCGATGCGGTTTTCGTGGAGGTGGCGGCAGGTCTTGCAGCGGTGGATGAGCATCCATTCGCCGCCCTGGGCGACGAACACGGCCAGCGGTTCCATCGGCCCACCGCAGTCGGATTTGCGATCACCCGGGAAGTTGTCGACGTGACGGCTCCAGAGGCACTGCGGGCAGTGGTTGCGCTGGGTCGTGCCAAACGAAAGCGAATCGACTTGCTGCTTGCAGTGGACGCAACGAAATGAGTCGTCAGCCATCGCGCCAAATCGTACCGGGAATTCCGCAGGAGATCAGCGCAGTTTCTTCCCCATTACGTAGAACGGGTAGCCGCCCAGCGTGAACGCCATTTCAGTAAGCTCTTCGAAGCCCAGCCGCCGGTAGAGTCGATGGGCTTCGCTGTCCGTGCGTGTGCTCAGCACGCAGGTCGCCTCCCGCCGATCCTCGAGCAGCCGTTCGATAAGCGTCGCGCCAATCCCGTAACCCTGCACCGCGGGGTGCACGGCGATCTCCACCAGCTCGTACGAGTCTCCCAGCCATTCCGCGGCAGCCAGCGGGGTCAGTGCCCGGACCACGGTGTCGTGCCACCACTGCCCATTCGAGCCGTGATAGCCATAGGCCATGCCTGCTACCCGTTCCGGGCCAGTGCAGGCAACCAGGAACTTGAACCCGGGCCGGTGCGCATGCGTGTCCCGGATGCGTTGCCGGATTTCGGCGCCCCGGTCCGGATCGCTGTACGGCGGCCGGCTGAAAGACTCGCCATACACGGCGATGGCCCCCTCAAAGAGGGGGCCACTCGCTGAGATGCTGGAAATGCTCCAGTCCACGTGCTTATCCGCGGTACTGGACTTTGCCGCCAACCTTGTCTTTGTTGAGGCGCTTATTGAGGTGCAGACCTTCGAGCAGGAACTCAGCCGCAGCCGCGACTTCTGCGGTGGACCGCCCCGCGCCAGCCTTGTCGACCGCTTCCTGCATACCCTCTACCGAACCAACGAGACGGGTGTACTCGCTGCTCGGGGTCATGTCGCCGACTTCGACGGCGGCGCCCGATTTGAATTTGTTCACCACCAGTTCGAGCTCGCCGAGGTTGTAGTAGCGGTTGAAGACCGCCACCACAGCGCCCTGGATGAGCTTGTCGATGATCTGGTCTTCGCGCCCGTCTTCCACCGTCTCGAACTCCACCTTGCCGGTCAGAGCAGGCACGACGTACGGCAGGTCGCTGACGCGCGGGACCACTTCGTCCTCGCCGGTGATGACTGCGCGTCGCAGCGCGTTAGCCAGCATCGATTCGTAGTTCGCGATGCTCGCTCGGACGCTCACGCCTGATCGCTGGTTGACATCGGGGCTCCGCCGCGCGAGCCGGCTGATCTCCGCGATGATCTCCTTCATGTACGCCGGCACGGTGACCTTGAAGTCGCCGGGCACCGGGTGGTGTTCGGCCTCCATGATGCCGATTTCGTGCTCGATTCGCGTCGGGTAGTGAGTCCGGATCTGCGCTCCGTAACGGTCCTTTAGCGGGGTGATGATTCGGCCGCGGTTGGTGTAGTCCTCGGGGTTCGCGCTCGCGAAAAAAAACAAGTCCAGCGGAAGGCGGATCCGGTAGCCCCGAATCTGGACATCGCGCTCTTCCATGATATTCAACAGGCCGACCTGGATGCGTTCCGCAAGGTCAGGAAGCTCGTTGATGCAGAAAATGCCGCGATTGGTGCGCGGGATGAGACCGTAGTGGATCGTCAGCTCGTCCCCGAGGTAGCGGCCTTCGGCCACTTTAATGGGGTCGACTTCGCCGATAAGGTCGGCGATCGTGATGTCCGGAGTCGCGAGCTTTTCGCCGTAGCGCTTATCGCGCTCGATCCAAACGAGCTCCGCCGCGTCGCCCTTCTCCTCGATGATGTCCCGCCCGGCCCGCGTAATCGGGTCGAACGGGTCCTCCGCGATCTCAGTTCCCGCCAACGAAGGGATCGCGTCGTCGAGGAGCGAAGTCAACGACCGGATGATTCGCGACTTCGCCTGGCCGCGTTCGCCCAGGAAGATAATGTCCTGGCCCGCGAGGATCGCGTTGACGATGTGCGGGATGACCGTCTCTTCGTATCCGAAGATGCCGGGGAAAATGTCTTCTCCGGAGCGGATTTTCGCGATCAGGTTTTTGCGCATCTCTTCGCGCACGGGCAGAACCTTGTAGCCAGCGGCCTTCAGTTCGCCAACAGTCCTTGGCCGTTCAAGTGTTGTCACAGAAACCCACTCCTCTAGTTTTCCAGCGCCTGGGCACTGGAGAGCCGAGGGAGGGGCGCCGTGCCCAACGGACACTGGCCCAATCCCGGACACCGCCACTGGCGGTGCGTCCCCCCGAGGGTGGAAGGACCTCTGCGAGGATCATAGATACAGGGGTAAGGGTGTCAACCGACCGTCCGGCCAGTCGAAAGACCCCTTACGGGTTCCACCCGATGCGCTGACGCCCCTGCGCGTTCGATACCTTCTGAGAACGCCAGCCGAGGACGAATGCCCCATGGCCGAAGCCGCCGAACAATTGCCACCTGAAGAGCCGGACAACATCGTCCAGATGCCCGGCACGGACACACCCATTGGCGTGACCCGCAAAGCCGAGGGCGGCCTTTCGCTGCACTTCACGTTCGATATTCCCAGGCTCCCGAACATGAATCGTGTGAGCAGTTGGTCGCACCAGCAGCTCATCAACGGAGGGCTCATCGTCGTTGTGGCGCTGCTCGCGGGCTGGACCATTTACCAGGCGAAGTTCGCGAAGTCTGATGCGCCCGTCGAGGTCGCTGCCGTCGAAGAAGCCGCCAATCTCCGTCCCAACGTCGCAACTACCTTCAATGCTGACGTGAACTCACCGGTGATCGGCGCCGAAAGCTACGTTGACAGGCTCGCCTCGGTCATCGGGGACGTCGTCATCGGCAAGCAAGTGTTCGTCGCCCCGTTTGCCAGCATCCGGGGGGACGAAGGCCAGCCGATCGTCATCGGCGATGGCTCGAACGTCCAGGACGGCGTGGTCCTTCACGCCCTGGAAACCGCCGAAGACGGCAAAGCCATCGAGAAGAACCTGGTCACCGTTGCCGGCAAGAAGTACGCAGTCTACGTAGGCAAAGGCGTCTCCCTCGCCCACCAATCCCAGGTTCACGGCCCGGCAGTCGTCGGCGACCATACCTTCGTCGGCATGCAGGCCCTGGTCTTCAAAGCCACGATCGGCAAGAACGTCGTCATTGAACCCGGCGCCAAAGTGATCGGCGTCACTATCGCCGAAAAACGCTACGTGCCCGCTGGCAGCACAATCTCGACGCAAGCCCAGGCTGACGCGCTCCCGGAAATCACGCCGGATTACCCGTTTGCCACCCTCAATGACGGTGTCCTCCACGTCAATGAGCAGTTCGCGGATGCGTACCTCAAGCTCGAAGAAGGCAGGGCTGCTGGCGAGCCAGCAGCGGCGGAACCCAAGTCCGGTCACTAGCCCGAAGAACCGAATTCGTCACGCGTCCGAAATTCGCTGGAAACCTCCGCCTCCAACACTGCGAACAGGAGGTGCCAGGCCATGCCAGAGTACCGCGCCATTCGCATCCATATGCCAGATCGGCCGGGGGCCCTTTCCGCAATCAGCTCTGCTCTCGCTGCCCACCAGGTGGATATCGTCCGGCTGGACGTTGTCTCGCACGAGGGAGAGACCGTCGTCGACGACCTGATCTTGTCCGCCGCCACGCAGGAAGACATCGGCCGCGCTGTAGGGAGCTTTTACCCTGAAGTGACGGTCAGGACCTTCGAACACATCAGCGGCGACCCCGCGCTTGAAATGGGAGACACCCTTCGCGCCATCGCGGCTGCTAGAGACCTTGCCGAGGCCCGCGCAGCCCTCCTTCGGGGAGCCGGGCGGCTTGCCCGCGCAGATGACGTCGTCCTCCTCCGCTCATCAGATCACGGCGCGCTGCTACCAATCGCATCGACATTGACCGTGCCTGCACTCGAAGCACAACAGGCGTTCGCAGGGCGCTGGGTGCTCGAACGCAGGACTGCCGCCGCGTTCCCCGTGGCCGACGGATGGGCGCCTCAATCGTTCCAGCACGCTCTCGCCTCCGCCTGGGTCGCGATCGCTCCTTCCGGCGGACTCGATCTCTTGCTTACTTCCCGGCGTCTGAACATCCCGTTTTATTCCGGCGAACTGGAACGCCTCGCCACCTTCGCCGAGGCGGCCAACGCTATCCTCACCGCGGCCGGGGACCGGCCGCCGTTCTCCGCGCTGCCTGCGGCGCCGGCAGGGGCGCTCCCGGCCCGGGCCGTCACCGTCGCCAGGCGCACCACCGTCGCCTAAATGAAAAGGTCCCTTCGCCTGAGCGAAGGGACCTCTCCTGGTATTTCGACCGACGTTGGCCTAGTAGCGGCCGCGGCCGCCGCCACCGCCTCCACCGTACCCGCCAGAGCGGGGAGCAGGCTGGAAGCAATCGCGGCAGTAAACCGGGCGGTCACCACGGGGCTCGAAAGGCACCTGGGCGGTCTTGCCGCAGGAAGCGCAAACGGCGTTGAACATTTCGCGGCGGGCGCCGTAGCTCCCACCGCCACCGCCACCGCCGCCGCCGGATTCGCGGCGTGCGCCACGGCAGCTGGGGCAACGCCGGGGTTCGTTTGTGAACCCCTTGGACTGGTGGAATTCCTGCTCACCCGCGGTGAACGTGAAGGAATTGCCGCAATCGGAACAGGTTAGGGTTTTGTCGGTGTAGGGCATCGACGACCTCCAGATGGGTATCGGTTCGTCGATTCGATCGAAAGCCAGGAGTACGAAGCTCTTCGGAGAGCGATGGAACGAGGAAACCTGCTACCAGAGTACCAGAGAACAGCCGCCCGGCAACCGGAACCGCGTTCACATCCGGTGCGCCGTGAGCCAATCGTTGATCCCTTCACGCCGAACCGGCGCGAGACCACGCAACATGTCCACGGTATGCGCGGGGTCATGAGCGGTCCACAGCTCAAGGTAACGCACGTAACTTGTCTCGTTTCCGCGGAAGTTGAAGCTTTCGGTTAGCACCTCCGTCGGCATCGAAGCCACGGCGCGCCAGAGCCGCTCGCGATGCCCGGCAGCCTCCGCGAAAAGCTCGTCCACGGTCGCCCCGGCTCGCTCATCCACTCGAGCCTGGTTCCAGGTGTCGATGTTGAATGGGCCTCCGTCCTCGCCTGTTGCCCGGAACCGTTCCTGCCGGCTCACGTGTTCGAACCAGTCCGCCACGTAGATATCTATCGACGCGAGGTGGGCGATGTAGTCCTGGACGGACCACGGCGTGTCCGGAACAGGGGAACGCAGCTCGTCGTCGCTCAGTGATCGGCAGAACGCTTCATAAATCGCTCGGTTGGCGTTCGCTTTCTCGACCACCGCGAGGACTCGTTCTTCTGCTGTACTCATCCGCCGGAAGTCTAAAGTCGCACGCAGCCTTCTACCACCGCGGCGCACTGGAGCATCTCCGGGATGACCAGGTACTCCTCCTTCGTGTGCTGGTTGTAGCCACCGCGCCCGATCACGACGCTGGCGATTCCGTGGCCGCGGAACACGTTGCCGTCCGTGCCGCCGCCCACCGGATGCGGGTTCGGCTTGTATCCGAGTCCTTCCAGGACGGGGAAAAGCAACTTCACCGCCGGATCATCGGGCGTCAGTGAGTACCCCGGGTAAGCCTGCCCGAATTTCGCGTCAATCGTCGCGTCGGGGTGCGCGCCCCGAACTTCTTCGACGTGCTTCTTCGCGTTGGTCATCAGCGTTTCGAGCTTCTCCTCGACCATGCTGCGCATTTCGCCCTGGATCAGCGTGTAGTCCGGTACGGCGTTGCGCACGAGCCCGCCCTGCACCTTGCCAACGTTGCCGGTGGTTTCGCTGTCGAACCGCCCTTGCGGTAGACCAACAATGATCTCTGCCGCGATTGCGATGGCCGGTACGCCTTTCTCCGGTTCGAGTCCCGCATGCGCCGACTTTCCATGGACCTCGATGTCGTACGTGCTGTGATACGGCGCCTGGCCCTGGATGCTGGAAGGCGGCCCACCGCTATCAATCACGATTGCCACCTTCGCCGAGATGCGGGAGTAGTCCATGTTCTGCGCGCCGACGAGCCCCACCTCTTCGCCGCGGCTGATCGCAACCTCGATCGTCCGTGTCTCGGCGCCATCTTCGATAGCCGATTGGATCACTTCCAGGATCACCGCGCAGCCAGCCTTGTTGTCGGCGCCAAGGATCGTGGTCCCGTCGCTCCGGATGATGTCCTCTCCGTCCCAAACCGGCTTGATCCCGCGCCCGGGCTCTACCGTGTCCATGTGCGCCGAAAGCAGGATGGCCTCGCCCGAACCCCCGAGGCGCGCCATCACGTTTCCCGCTGCATCCTGGCTTGCCTCCAGGCCGAGCTGATGCAGGCGCCGTTCCAACTCCGCGGCAATGGCATCCTCCTCGCCGGATGGAGAGTCGATGGCGGTCAGTTCAAGAAACGTTCGGACGAGACGGTCGCGATTAATCACGGCGGAAACGCTACCAGTTCGCACGGTGGACGAGAACCACGGCCATCCCGTTAACGCGCGGTTCACGAGAATCCGCAATACTGTTCGCATGACACTAACTATCACGAATCGCGAGCTGCGGCTCGAAGTCGCCCACAACGTCCGGCATATGGGCGGCTACCGGACGCGCGACGGCCGGACCACCTCGAACTCCATCGTCCGCTCAGCAGGCCTGCACCGCCTGACCGATCACGGCATGCGGACGCTGGCGGACAGCGGCGTGACGACCATTGTGGACCTTCGCTCCACGGTTGAACGAGAACGGGACGTCACGCCCGACCCAAGCGCGGTCGGATTGCGCCACGTCTTCGCGCCGGTGTTCGAACAGGACCAATCACCGGTGGGCCAGGCTTCCGAGGAGTTCCCGGGATACGCGGTGGTTTACCGGCGCATGCTGGAAACCGGTCGAAACGCCTACCGCGCGCTGTTCGAAGTCATCGCTGACAGCGACGGCGGCGTTCTCTTCCACTGCGCCGCAGGCAAGGACCGCACCGGGGTCGCCGCCGCGCTGATGCTGGGCCTCGTTGGTGTGGAGGACGAGACGATCGTGGAGGACTACGCGATTTCGGCGGCGCTGCTGGAACCGCTGATGCAGGACTGGCTGCCGAAGATGGCCGAACGCGGCATCAGCGAATGGCGCGGCCGCAAGCTGCTCGCCTCGCCGCCGGAGGACATGCGGGACACCCTGCGGCACATCGAGAGCACGTACGGCGGGGCGGCCGGGTACCTGGAAAGCGTCGGCGTGAGCACCGCCACGATGTCCGCGGCGAAGGCTCGCCTTAGCGGCTGACCTGCGCGGGCATGCCGACGACGGTCATTGGCCGCGGCCGCGCGGCT
>CAZKZR010000107.1:0-4682 GCA_964557245.1 uncultured Anaerolineaceae bacterium
GTTACCAGCAGCAGCGCGGCGATCTCGGCCAATTCCCGCTGTTCGGCAAGCGGCTCCGCGGCGAATACCTGGTTCCGGTCCAGGAATCCCGTGTCCACCGCCCCCATCACAAAATCAGGGTGGTCCAGGATCTGCTGGAGATAGGGGATGTTCGTGGCTACCCCGACAACGCGGAATTCCGCCAGCGCCCGCTTCATGCGCGTCCGGGCTCCTTCGCGGTTCCGCCCCCATGCCGTCACCTTCGCCAGCAACGAATCGTAATACGGGGTGACTTCCACTCCGTCGTACAGAGCGCTTTCTACCCGGATGCCCGGGCCTGCGGGCTCGCGTGCCAACACCACGCGCCCCACCGACGGAAGGAAGTTGTTGAACGGATCTTCCGCCACGATGCG
The DNA here is from genome assembly GCA_964557245.1 of uncultured Anaerolineaceae bacterium. Classification (GTDB taxonomy): domain Bacteria; phylum Chloroflexota; class Dehalococcoidia; order Tepidiformales; family Tepidiformaceae; genus Amarobacter. The sequence goes on from CAZKZR010000107.1 coordinate 393, forward strand.
GCACTCGATCGCCCAGCCGCGGGTGAGCAGATCCGCTTCGTCGTAGGGCAATTCCTGCCCGGCCGCTACCAGGATCTGGTCTTTCACCAGGTCGGTGCCGGTCACGATCTCGGTCACCGGGTGCTCAACCTGCAGCCGGGTATTCATCTCGAGGAAGTAGTACTCGCCTGATTCGGTCAGGAGAAACTCGACCGTTCCAACGTTATGGTAATTCGCCGCTCGAGCGATGCGCACGGAAGCGCGAGTCAGCGACCGCCGCAATTCCGGTGAGACGGCGATGCTCGGGCATTCTTCGATGATCTTTTGGTGCCGGCGCTGAATGGAACACTCGCGCTCGCCCACCGGTACGGCGTTGCCGAACTGGTCGGCAATCACCTGCACCTCGATGTGCCGCACGCGCTGGAGGTTCTTCTCAACGTAGATCGCTGGATTGCCGAAGGCTGCCTGTGCTTCTTGCATTGCCCGCGACGCCGCGTCCCGGAACTCTTCGGCGGAGTGGATCAACCGGATGCCGCGCCCACCACCGCCCGCGGCAGCCTTGACCATCACCGGGTATCCGATCTTGTTCGCGAAGGCCAGGGCTTCATCGATCGAATCGACTTCGCCGCTTCCGGGCAGGACAGGGACCCCGCACTCTTCGGCGATGCGCCGCGCCTGGATCTTGTCGCCGAGCAGCCTGATCGAGGCAGGCGAAGGTCCAATAAACGTCAGCCCGGCCGCAATGCACGCTTCCGCGAAGTCCGCGTTCTCGGCGAGAAAGCCGTAGCCGGGGTGAATCGCTTCCGCGCCGCACGCTTTTGCGACAGCGATGATCTTGTCGCCGTTGAGGTAACTCTCCCGCGCGTCGGCCGGGCCGATCGGGTGCGCTTCGTCCGCGTAACGTACGTGCTGCGAAAGACTGTCGACCTCCGAATAGACGGCGACGGACTGGATCCCGAGGTCCCGCAAGCCTCGAACAATCCGTAATGCAATCTCCCCGCGGTTGGCTACCAGGACCTTAGAAAACATTCGCGATGCCTGTACTTCTCTAGCGTGCGTCGATGGGAAAGCATACGTGCGCGGTGTTTCTGGTGCGAGTTCGCTGGTTCGCCCTTGGACGGCGTTCTACGCTTAATTCGTGGATGCTCATACCCTCCGCGTACTTGAGTTTGAGAAGGTGCTTCGGCTCCTCGCGGACGAGGCTGCCTTCAGCGTCGGCCGCGAGCTCGCGCTCGCTGTTTCGCCGGAAGTTGAGTACCCGGCAGCATTCGAACTCCAGGCCCAGACCGCGGAGATGCGCTTGCTGGACCAGCTCGGGATCGACGTTCCGTTCGCTGGCGCCCATGACATACGCGCCAATATCCACGCCGCTGAAATCGGGCAAGTCCTCGAACCCGGTGACCTGCTGGAAGCTGCTCAGACGCTGCGGACCGGCCGGAAGGCCCACAACGTCATCGAGAAGGTGCGCGACCGCGTGCCCAGGTTGGGCTTTATCTCGGACGGCTGCGGCGACTTCCGAAGGTTCACCGATGAGGTAGACCGCGCCATCAGCCCTCGCGGCGAAGTCGCCGACTCCGCCAGCGAGCAACTCGCGACCACGCGGAGGGAGCTTCGAACCGCGGAGAGCCGGCTTGAGCAACGCGCGCAGGCGGCGCTCGCCGACGCAATCCGCCGCGGCGTCGCTCAGGAAGGACTTCTAACCGAACGTAACGGCCGCAAGGTGATCCCTATCAAGGCCGATTACCGCGGCCAGGTCCAGGGCATCGTCCACGATGTGTCGTCCAGTGGCGCGACCGTCTTCGTCGAACCGATGGGAGTCGTGGACGCCGGCAACCAGGTCCGGGAGCTCCAACTGGCCGAGCAGCGGGAAGTGAGGCGCGTGCTTCAGCGGCTCTCGTCGATTATCGGAGACATGAGTACAGCCGCACAGGCATCGGTCGAGTCCCTTGGCACCCTTGACGTCATTTCCGCGAAGGTCCGGCTCGGTCGCCGCATGCGGGCAGGCTTGCCGCCTCCCGGCGAAGTGGACACCTGGTTCAAACCGTCGGGCGCTACCTCCGTGGTTCGCGGGCGCCACCCCCTTCTCCGCGGGGAGGTGGTTCCGACCAGCATTGAAGTCGGCGGAGAATACGCCGGAGTCGTGATCACCGGCCCGAACACCGGTGGCAAGACCGTCGCGCTCAAGACCCTCGGGCTCCTCACGCTGATGGCCCAGGCGGGTATCCCTGTGCCCTGCGACGACGCCAGCCGCTTTGTCTGTTACCCACGCATCTTCGCCGATATCGGGGACGAACAGTCGATCGAGCAGTCGCTTTCGACCTTCTCGTCGCACATGCGGAACATCATCAGGATCCTGCAGAAGGCAGAACCCGGCACGCTCGTGCTCCTCGACGAGCTAGGCGCCGGGACCGACCCGGCAGAAGGCGCCGCACTGGCGCGCTCGGTGTTGGAAACCCTGTTAGACAAGGGCTGCACGCTCGTGGCGACTACGCACCACGGCGAGCTCAAGGTCTTCGCCCACAACGATCCGCGACTACGGAACGCATCGGTCGAATTTAACGTCGAGACGCTCAGCCCCACGTACAACCTCACGGTCGGGCTCCCCGGGCAATCGAACGCCTTGGCAATTGCCCGCCGCCTCGGGTTGCCCGAAGAGCTGCTGGAACGCGCCAGCAATCAGTTGGCGCCCGAGCACTTCGAGTTCGAGAACCTGCTGGCCGAGATTCGCACCGAGCGCGCAGCGGCGGCGGAAGCACGCGCCCGCGAAGAAGCCGCGCGCCACGAAGCCGAAGACCTTCGGATTGCCCTTGCTCAGCGGCGCGACACCATCGAGCAGGAACGGGCTGACATTCTCGGGACGGCCCAACGCGAGGCTGAGGACACCCTGGCGCGCATGCGCCGCGAAGCCGACACGCTCCGCCGCAAGGCCGCCGAACGCGACTTCGATCCGCAATCCGCGGATGAGGCGCTCCGTCGCATGGATTCCGACCTCGGGAAGCTGGCGGCCGCGGCCCGGCCCCGCCGAGCAGCCCCCGCCCCGGTGACGATCCGCAAAGAGGTGCTCCCCGGGGACACTATCCACGTGCGCGACATCCCTCAACTCGGCGAGGCGCTCTCGGCAGTCGGAGATGACGGCCGGGTCGAAGTGCAGTTCGGCTCGCTCCGCATGAAGGTCTCTGTGGACCGGATCGACCGCATCGAGCAGCAGGGGCCGACGGGCGAGAAGATCGCAGTCCCAACAGGGCCACCAGTTTCCATGGAACTCGACCTTCGCGGCCAACGGGCGGAGGCGGCCCTCGAGCAATTCGAGAACTACCTGGATGGCGCCTTCCGCGCCGGCCTTCCGTTCGTTCGGATCATCCACGGGAAGGGCACCGGCGCGCTGCGAGCGGCCATTCGGGAGGCACTAGCGGGCCATCCACTGGTGCGCCGGTTCGAATCGGCCTCGCCGCAGGACGGAGGCGAAGGCGTCACCATTGCGCTGCTCGCGGGGTAGACTCGGGCTGTGAAAGGCTCGCAGCCAGGCTTCTCGTTCCCCGAACCGCCAGTCAGCGCCGACGCGCCACTCGCTGCCCGGATGCGCCCGCGCAGCCTGGACGAGTTCGCCGGCCAGGAGGACGCCGTTGGTCCAGGCTCAATGTTGCGCGGCACCTTTGAGCAGGGCCGGCTTCCGTCGTTCATCCTCTGGGGACCGCCCGGCTGCGGAAAAACGACCCTCGCCCGAATCCTCGCGCGTGGCGTGAATGCCGAATTCGTCGCCGTCTCAGCCGTTTCCTCCGGCGTCGCGGACCTGCGGAAGGTCATGGCGGAAGCGCAGGCACGCCGCGTTGGCGGACTCCGGACCGTGCTCTTCATCGACGAGATTCACCGCTTCAACAAAGCGCAGCAGGACGTGATCCTGCCTTACGTCGAGGACGGCACGGTCACGCTCATCGGCGCCACCACCGAGAACCCCTCGTTCGAGGTTATTGCGCCGCTTCTGAGCCGTGCCCGCGTCGTCCGCCTGAAGCAATTGGATGACGCCGCGCTGACGCGAGTCATTCAGGGCGCGCTTTCTGACCGGGAGCGCGGGCTCGGTTCCCGCAACCTGACGATGGACGAAGGCGCCACGCGCGCGCTTCTCGAAGGGGCGGCCGGTGACGGGCGCGCCGCGTTGACTGCCCTGGAAATCGCCGCCGACGTCGCCGGAGCGGCTGGACGGTCGGCCATAACCGCGCAGGACGTAGCCCAGGCGTTGCAGGATCGGCGGCCGTACTACGACCGCCAGAGCGACTACCACTACGACACGATTTCCGCATTCATCAAGACCAT
>CAZKZR010000107.1:4782-8354 GCA_964557245.1 uncultured Anaerolineaceae bacterium
ACGACCGCCAGAGCGACTACCACTACGACACGATTTCCGCATTCATCAAGACCATCCGTGGGAGCGATCCCGACGGTGCGTTGTACTGGCTGGCGAGGATGCTCGAAGCCGGAGAGGACCCGCTCTTCGTCGTGCGTCGCATGGTCATCCTCGCCTCGGAAGACGTGGGATTGGCCGATCCCCAGGCGCTGGTGGTGGCGACGGCCTGCCAGCACGCGGTGCACTTCATCGGCATGCCGGAAGGCTTTTACCCCATGGCCGAATGCGCGCTCTACCTGGCGCTCGCTCCGAAGAGCAACAGCGTTGGCTCCGGCTACAGCCGCGCAATGGCCGATGTCGCCAAGACCTCACACCTTCCAGTGCCCATGCACCTGCGCAACGCCGCGACGGGCCTGATGCGGCAGTTCGGCTATGGACAGGGATATCGCTATGCCCATGAAGAACCGGGGCACGTTGCGCGCGGCATGCGGTATTTGCCCGAAGAACTTGGCTCGCCACAGTATTACGTACCAGGCGACCTCGGATTCGAAGCGCGGGCTTTCGCTCGCTGGGAACAGCTCCGATCCGAGAAGCCGACCAACCCGAAAGAACGAGACCGTGAATGAAAATCGAATTCCTGTACTCCAAGAGCACGGGCCGCAGCGAAAAGGCAGAAGAAGCCTTGAAGATGGCCATCGAATCCACCGACCCGACCATCGAAGTCAGCTACACCGAGGTCTACGATTCCGAGGACGCGCGTGACAAGCGCTTCCTGGGCTCCCCTTCCATCCGCGTGAACGGCGTAGATGTCGAATACGGGGAGCGGGAACCGGACGAGTACCAGGCGGGCACGCGGTACTACAACACTCCGGAAGGCTGGAAGCCTTACCCGCACGCAAAGCTTATCGCCAACACCATCCTGGAGCAGCAGGCCAGGGCGCAGAAGTAACGCTTCTGCGCCAAAACGGGGGCCCCTCGCGCTGAGGGGCCCCGTTCAGAGCTTACAGGCCCTTGTAGTTGATGAACGCGGAAAGTCGCGTTCGCTTCCGGATCAGGTCCGCCGAGTCCGCCATAACGGTTTCGATCGGTTTGTATGCCGACGGAGCCTCGTCAAGCAGAGCCTTGGCGTCCCGGTCCAGCCAGGTTCGTCCTGCCATTTGTGCCTTGAAGTCATCGACGCTCAAGGACTTCTTGGCCACATTGCGGCCGAGCAAGCGACCCGCTCCGTGGGGTGAGGTGTGGTACGCATCAGCGTTGCCGAGACCTTCCACCACGTACGTGTCGGTCCCCATTGACCCGGGGATGATGCCGAGCTTCCCTTCGGACGCATCGATGGCGCCCTTGCGGGTCAGCCACAGCCCGGGCTCGAGTTCCTCCACGTAGTTGTGGTGGCAGTTGATGCGTTCACCTGTGGTGAGCGCTCCCTCCTCGACGCCCAACGCGCGCTCCACAGCGAGGATCAGGTTGTCCATCATCGCTTCGCGCTGAGCGAGGGCGTATGCCTGCGCCCACAGCATGTCCGCCAGGTACGCTTCGTACTCCTCGCTCCCACGCTCGACGAAGGCGAACTCGCTGGATTCGAGCTTCGCCGTGCAACTCGCCCGCGCGATAGCCACGTGGGAGGTCGCCAGCTGGTTTCCGGCTCCGCGCGAACCCGAGTGAAGGACGAACCACACTCTGCGTTCTTCGTCGGCCGAAACCTCTACGAAGTGGTTCCCACTACCCAGCGTCCCGAACTGGCTTTCGGCTGTGGCGCGGAACGAATCCTTGCCCTTTCGGGCCAGTGTGCCGCCCTGGGCAGTGCCGTGCTCCGCGAAGAACACCTCGGCTTGCGGTAGCGGCTGACGGTGTCCGCCACCCATCCCCGAAGGGATAAGCGTGCGGATGTTGGCCATAATCTCCCGCTCCCGTCCGGCAAGTTCGTGGCGGTGCAGCTCCGTCGCAACCGCGATCATGCCGCAGCCGATGTCCACACCTACCGCGTAGGGCATCACTGCGTCGCGAGTTTTCAACGCCGAACCCACCGGAGGCCCGAATCCAAAATGAGCGTCCGGCATGAGCGCGAGGTAGCCGTCGAGGATCGAAACCCTGCTGATCGACTCCGCTTGCTTGCGGCAGCCGTCCTCCAGGATCGACGCCCACGAATGGACTTCGCCTTCACCGAATTCGTTGGAAGTCTTCAAAATCTCCTTCATCGTTCGTTCCTATCGCTGGACCTTCCTTCCATGCATGTGTTGGCTGGCGGCGTGCCCCGTTCCCACCCTCGCCTGCTGCTGAATCCACTCCGCGGTAGTTACAGTGCGCCCTGCTCGATGCCCGTGTGCGCTGTCGGGGACTGACATGTGCGTGACTGCGTGTCCCGGACGCGGTGGAGGCCGTCAAGCCGTTAATGGAGTCGCTACTCAGCAGCCGGTTACCGTCGCCGCAAGCGTCGTGTGACCGCGCAGCAACGCGCGGCCGAATCTGAGCCGAGCCCCTTCCCCACCCTCACCGGTACACCCACTCCGCGGTAGTGACAGTCACAATGCGCGATGCGCTTGTGCGCCGTGGGCGAGCAATCAGCAGTAAGTCAGGATTCGAACCTGTTGGACTTGCTCAGAGCCGCCACCTGTTTGTGGAGTCGCTGTGTTTTCGGCTACCTGCCGACTCAATCGAGGAGGTCCGCGTTCCAGTTCGTCGCCTGGATCGCGGTGTCGAGTTCCCGGAACCGGCGGGCAAGATCATCCGCCTCACGCTGTAGCTCCGCTACCGGCACGGCCGAGACCATGCGCAGTTCGGTTCGCGGCATGCGGAGCTGCCCGGTGGTTGCAGTGGACGCGAGGTCCGTCGCGAAGCTCCTGCGCTGGTTCAGCGCGTCTCTCTCCGCAAGCGCGGACGTTACGGTCCGATCCTCGGACACCTGGACCACCAGGTTGGTGCGGTTGATGCGTTCGACGAGTGTCGCCAGTTCCGCGGCCATGCGGTCGTATTCACGCCTGAGCGCGATGGCGTCTTCGGCCGGTTCGGTGCCTTCCTGGTAGAAGGCGCTTGCTATGGCGCGCTGCTTGACCTGCCCCATTCGTTTCTGCAGGTCGGCGCGCAGGACGAGTGCTTCCGCGAGTTTCACGGTTTCCTCCGCTCCGCTGACTGGTTCCTTTCAGCGGTTTCTAGACTCGCCGGAATCCGGCGGTAGGGGATGGAACGAGTCAGAGCGAAAGAAGGTTAACGCCGGGTTACCCGCGGTCGATGGTGGTGGTTATCCCGTCGAGGTGGCACATGTCGTTGTGGCGAGCGAGGACAAGTCTGCCCGCCCTGTCCCGAACCACTTCGGTCAGCGAACAATTGCCCACCTGGAAAATGCCCGGTCTATGCAAATCCTTGCCCACCACCATGTGGCATATCGCGCTGATCACCCCACCGTGAGCGACCGCGATGTAGGTCCCTTCCAGCTCTCGCATACGCCCCATGGCGGCGCTCAGCCGCGCATCAAAAGCCTCTCGGCCCTCTTCGCCGGGAAACAGAAAGCGCTCGCCGCGGAGCCGTGTCTGCACCATCTCCGGGAAGCGTTCCCGCAACTCCGGAGCAGTGAGCCCCGCGCCCTCGCCGATGTCGTA
>CAZKZR010000108.1:0-8346 GCA_964557245.1 uncultured Anaerolineaceae bacterium
GCAGGAGATGGTGGACCGTCTCAAGCCGGAACTTGTGGCACCGGCTGTGGTCTATATGGCTTCCAACGAGTGCCAGGACAGCGGCCTGATCATCGAAGCCGGCGCCGGCAATTTTAACCGCGCCACGATCGTGAAGGGGCCCGGCGTGCAGCCCGGCATGGCCGATGTGAAGAGCGCCGAATGGTGCCAGGAGAACTGGGCCGCCATCACGAGCCTGGAAGGCGCCGAGCCAATGTGGCGCACGGGCCAGACGCTGAAGGCGTACCTGGCGGAGAAGGCCAAGGGCTAAGCGTCCCATCGGACACACGAAACGGGGAGGCACGGGCCTCCCCGTTTTGTTCGAGCCGAGCGGCTAGTTCTTTGCGGCTAACGGCGTCTCGCAGGCCGCCGCGTACTTCCAGTCTCCGCCCTCCTTGACCCAGATGGACGTGTAGTAGGTGTCGGTCGCTTCGCTCTTACCCTCTCGGTCATACGTCCATTTCACGCGGTAGGCGATAAGGGCGGCATCTCGGCCGAGCTCTCGGACGGTGGCCTGAGCCGGGTCGAACTTGTAGGAGGTGAGTTTGAAATCGCCGGCGCTCATCATTTTCACGAAATCGCCGCCGCCGAACTCACTCACCCCGTCAGGCATGACGAAGGTGAACCTGTCCGAAGTCATTTTCTTGAGTGCCGCCGTATCGCCCTCCAGGGTGGCGTCCCAGTAGCCTTGCTCACGTTGTTTCAGTTCGGACTCGATGGATGTTGCTGTGGCAGCCATGGCTCACCTCCGAGAGATTCAATCCTTCGACGGTAGCCAACGGGTGCTTGCGAAAGCGCTGGAGCGCGGACGGGGACTGCTTGCGGAAGTCTCGCGGTGCGTTAGCCCGCGTGGCGGTTGCGATTGCGGGCTTCGCGATAGGCATCTGCGAAGTCCTTCATTTCGCCGCCGGGGTAATAGTCCTTCACAAGTTGCTGGCGGAGGCCACGCGAATCGACCGAGCTTCCGGTGCGTGGACCGGGCACGGAACGGGGGCGCTCGGGGACCAGGTCACCTCCGGCGACGCTCAGGAAATCCAGCGGGCCGCGGAAGCGAGACGCATCATATTCAACGGCGTTCACTTCGATGCCGACGTAGAGGGGGACTTTGACGTTCGAAGCCGACTTGAGGGGGCGGTTGCTGACTGCGAGGGAGAGGCGGTCTGCGTAAAGGCCGGCCTGGCGGCCGCTGCACTGGAGCAGGATCACAGCAAAGGTCGACTCGTCCAGGCGGGAAACGAAGTCGGAGGCGCGGGTAATGCGGCCGAGTGTTTCGACGACGTGCTCGATGGCAAGCCGGGCCGTTCCGCCGCCCCAGGACGCTTTCACTTCGTGGAACTGGTTGATGCGGACAACGGCGAGGGTCAGTGCGTGCGAATATCGCTCCGATCGGGCGATATCGCGCGAGAGCGTATCGATGAGTTGTGCGCGCGTGGGAAGACCGGTGGCAGAATCGAAGCCGGAGTCGTCGTCGTTGCCGCGCGCTTCGCGGTGCTGAGGCGAGAGCGCCTGGACGCCCTGGAAGACGAAAGCGCTCAGACCAGCGGTGGAGGCCATGAGGATAAGGCCCATGGTGCCGGAGTAACGCAAGGCTACTGCGCCTTCGCCGACGAGAAGAATGACGGCGAGTGCTACGACTGCCCGGCGGGTCACGGCAAAGCGCCGTTCGGGTCCCTGGGGGATGTCCACGATGTCGTGAAGCCACTGGCGAAGGGTTCGCGTCATTACACCTTCCGGGAGCATGGCGGCTCGCGCGTTCGGAGGAATTATCGACGGGGAAAGAGTCGAGGATGGTCGAAAACCGGTGACGGCGAGTGAGGGTTCTGTGGAAGAAACGTGAACGAGGTAGCAGGGGGGTGTCCCTGATGTACCGTTGCGTACCCCCGTAGCGAGGTGTAGTTTCGTCCTTAGAACATTGCTGTTCGGGATCGCTGGGGGTGCCCTCGCGGGCTGAGATCAGACCCCTTGAACCTGACCACGTTGATACGTGCGGAGGAAAGCGATCGGAACCGCCGCACCATGTGCGCGGAGTCCGGCTTTCCGGGCTCCTTTTTGTTGCCCGGCAAGCACCACCGGCCCTCGGGCAGCCAGAAGGAGCCATGCCGTGAAACGGCTTGCCTTGTCTGTCCTGGCCCTGGTGGGGTTGCTAAGCGCTACGGCAATGACCGCGGCCTGCGGGAGTGACGACGACACCAACACGATCACCGTCGTCACCCACGATTCGTTCAACGTCAGCGAAGATCTGATCAAACAATTCGAGCAGGAGAACGGTGTGACCGTGAAACTGCTGCCCAAGGGCGATGCGGGCGCCATGCTCACGTCCGTCATCCTCACCAAGGCGAACCCGGAGGGAGACGTAGCCTTCGGCGTGGACAACACGCTTCTTTCGCGCGCCCTCAAAGAAGGCGTCTTCCAGCCGTACTCTTCGCCGCTGCTGGAGAATGTGCCGAACGAATTCCAGGGAGATGGAGCGAATTTCGTCACGCCGGTCGACTACGGTTACGTCAACTTCAACTACGACATCGCGAAGCTGAAAGAGCTGAAAGTGGAACCGCCGGCACGGCTGGAAGACCTCCTGGACGCGAAATACAAGAACCTTGTGGTGGTGGAAAACCCGGCATCCTCGTCCCCGGGTCTGGCGTTTCTCATCGCGACGGTGAGCTACTTCGGGGAAGACCGGTATCTCGATTGGTGGCGTGGGATGCGCGCCAACGGCCTGCAAGTCGTTGACGGCTGGGAGACTGCCTACAACACCAATTTTTCGTTGCACGGCGGGGGACAGCCGATTGTCCTGAGTTACGCCACGAGCCCCGCATTCGAACAGCTTTTCGCTGATCCCCCACGGGCCGACGCGCCGACCGCCAACGTCCTCGTCGACAAGGGGGTGTTCCGCCAGGTGGAGTACATCGGAGTGCTCAAGGGGACGAAGAAGGAAGCGCTGGCGCGCAAATTCATCGACTTCATGCTGAGTATTCCGGTTCAAGAAGACATCCCCGGCCAAATGGCGGTCTACCCGGTGAACCGCGAGGCGAAGGTGCCGGAGGCGTTTGCCGCGTTTTCGGCTGTCACGGTGACACCGGCCTCGGTGCCTGCATCTGAAATCGCTGAAAAGAGTCAGAAGTGGATCGACGATTGGACCCGGACCGTCCTACGGTAGGGCCGGGGGCGAGGATTCGGCTCCCGGCGATCGCGCTTGCGGCACCGGCGATAGCTCTGCTGTTGGTGTTCCTGGCCTACCCACTGGTCGAGATACTGCGCGTTTCGTTTGGGCGGGACGAGGGCTTTGATCCACTGTTTCAAGACCGGTATTTCCTGGAACGGCTGTGGTTCACTACCTGGCAGGCGGGACTTTCGACGCTGCTAGCGATGGCCTTCGCCGTGCCGGTGGCATGGGTCTTCGCGTGCCACGATTTCCCGGGGCGGCGAACCGTTGAAGCCGTCCTCCTCGTCCCGTTTGTGCTGCCCACGATTGTGGTGGCGGTGGCATTTTCGGCGCTCATCGGGCCGAACGGGTCATTGAACTCGCTACTCACGCGGTTGCCCGGGATTGACGAGCCCCCAGTACGGTTGCTGAACAGCCTGTGGGCGATCTTGTTGGCCCACGTGTTCTATAACGTGGCGTTCTCAGCCCGGATCGTCGCTACGAGTTGGCGCGGAATCGATACTCGCACGGAGGACGCCGCGGCGATGCTTGGCGCGGGGCCAGTTGCCAGGTTCATTCGAGTGACGTTGCCGCAACTGCGCAACGGGCTGCTCGCTGCGAGTTCGCTGACCTTCCTGTTCTGCTTCACCAGCTTCGGGGTGGTGCTGATCCTCGGCGGGCCGCAGTACAGCACTATCGAGACCGAAATCTATCGCGAGTCGCTGTTCCTTTTCCGGCTGCCGGTGGCCGGGGCGCTGGCGATGTTGCAGATGGCGGTTACGTTCACGGCGATCGCACTAAACACCCGACTGCAATCCGCAACAGGTGGCCCCACCGAAGGACGTCACGCCGCAAGGTTTACGACAGCCTCCCTGATCGCGGCAGAAATAGTGGTTATCGGAGTCGGGATGCTGACCATCCTCCCGCTCGCCGCGCTGGTCGAACGCTCGCTGGACACCGGGAACGGCTACTCCTTCCATTACTACAGCCTCCTGGATGACAACGAGCGGGGCCAGGTGCTGTTCGTCACCCCGATCACGGCAATCCGGAATTCGCTGGTGTTTGCCTCGGCGACAACGGTGTTGGCGGTGCCCATGGGCGCGATGGCGGCCCTGGCCGCGGTGCGGGCTCGTTCCACGTTCGTTGAGACCCTTGTGCAGCTCCCGCTGGGAGTCTCGGCGGTAACACTTGGACTCGGGTTTCTGATTACGTTCGACGCGCCGCCGTTGGACCTGCGGGGGAGCCCCGCGCTCATCGTCATCGCGCACTCGCTGGCTGCGCTCCCGTTCGTGGCCCGGACGCTAGCAGCGCGAATGCGGTCGTTGGACCCGCGGCTGCGTGACGCGTCAGCAATGCTCGGAGCGGGGCCGATTGTGACGTTCTGGCGGGTGGAGCTTCCGCTGCTCACTGGCGCCTTCGCCGTCGCTGGCGTGCTCGCCTTCGCGACCTCGATGGGCGAGTTCGGCGCGACCCTGCTCATCGCCCGGCCCGAGTATCCAACGATTCCGGTGGCCATTTACCGCTATCTCGGCCAACCGGGCGCGACGAATTTCGGCCAGGCGTTGGCGATGAGCACTCTGCTCATGGCGGTCACGGCTGTGGGGTTCTTCGCGATTGAACGGACCGGCGCAAGCCGCGACAACCGGTTCTCATGAGCGCGCTGAAGATTTCGGGGATCGCCTTCGAGGCGGCAGGAAGGCCCATCCTGAAGGGCGTGAGCCTGGGTGTCGAAGCGGGAGAGACGGTGGCCCTTCTTGGTCCAAGCGGGTCCGGGAAAACCACCTTGCTGCGGATGGTCGCGGGGCTGGACCGACCCTCAGCAGGGAGCGTGATGTTCGACGGTGCGGACTTGACCGGCGTGGCAGCCCACCAGCGGGGCTTCGGCATGATGTTCCAGGACCACGCGCTCTTCCCGCACCTGGATGTGGCGGGAAACGTGGACTTCGGGATGAAACGCTCGGGTTGGAGTAGCGGCCGCAGACGAGAGAGACGGGAGGCGGTGCTCGCGTTGGTAGGGCTGTCGGGCTTCGAGGCACGCAGTATCGAGAAGCTTTCAGGCGGCGAGCGGCAGCGCGTGGCGCTCGCGAGAGCGCTGGCGCCGGAGCCGCGAATGATGATGCTCGACGAGCCGCTCGGCTCGCTCGACCGAGGGCTCAGAGAGCGGCTTGCACAGGACCTTCGACGGATACTCCCGGGACAGGGGGTCCCCGTTCTCTACGTCACGCATGATCAGTTCGAGGCGTTCACCGTGGCCGACCGGTTGGCGATCATGAGGCAGGGGCGGATCGTGCGGACGGGGTCTCCTCGGGAGGTGTGGGAGAACCCTGGGAGCGAGTTCGTCGCACGATTCCTGGGGATGGAGAACATTGTCGCGAGTGCCGAATTCGGATCCGTTGACGGCTCCGGTTCTCCTCTTGTCTTACTTCGAGACGAGGGCGCTGTGATTGAGGCGGGACCAGGCCCCGGTGTGGTGAGCGGCCGTTTGGAATCGACCAGGTTCCGGGGCGCCGTTACCGAGTTGCAGGTGGGCGTAGCGGGAACGGCGATGACCTTCAGCTTTCCCTCGAGCGGCACGTTCCCCGTCAACGGCGAAGTCGTTCATATCCGTGTGCCGGAGATGCAGGGGCTCCAGCCCGGTGACGGCACGCTGCTGTAGGCTTTAGGCCTTATGAACGGCCCCCTCGAAGGCATTCGCATCCTGGACTTCACCTGGGCGCTGGCCGGGCCGTTCGCGACGATGCAGTTCGCGGACCTCGGCGCCGAGGTCGTGAAAGTCGAGTATCCGGAGACACACGAGAAAGAGCGCGGCTTCGGTCCGTACCACGACGGCATTTCGACGTTCTTCTTTAGCCCGAACCGTGGGAAGAAGGGGATCGCCATCGACCTCAAGACGCCTGAAGGTGTCGAGCTGGTCAAACGGCTGGCGAAAGAGGCGGACGTCGTCACGGAGAACTTTCGTCCGGGCACGATGGACCGCCTTGGTATTGGCTGGACCGCGTTGCGGTCAGCGAACCAGAAGCTGGTCTACGCAGCGCTGAGTGGGTTTGGGCAAACCGGTCCGTACAGCCGGATGGTGGCTGTCGATGCGGTTGCGCAGGCCATGGGCGGAACGATGTCGCTGAACGGCGAGGCCGACGGCCCGCCCATGCGAGTGGGTGTCAGCATCGGCGACATGACCGCGGGGTTGTACCTGACCATCGGCATCCTCGCTGCCCTGCGCGCTCGAGACACGACGGGCGAAGGACAGTTGGTCGATGTTTCGCTGATGGAATCGCAGATGGCTCTGTGCGAGAACGCGATCGTCCGCCAATCTGCGTTCGGGGAAGCGCCGAGCCGACAGGGCAGCCGCCACCCGCTGGTCGCGCCGTTCGGCCCGTATCCCACAGCGGACGGTTGGATCGTGATTGCGAACGTCAAGGAGTGGGAGCTGTTTTCGGCACTCATCGGGCGGGACGACATGGCGATCGACGAGCGATTCGCGACGAACCGGGCCCGCCTCGAGAACGTCGACGCGCTGGAGACGGAGTTGAGCGAGGCGATTCGCCGGCGAACGACCGACGAGTGGTTCGCCGTCCTCGAACCCGCGAACGCCTGCGCACTGGGAAAGGTGAACACGGTTGCCGACCTCTTCGACGACCCGCATGTGGCCGCGCGGGGGATGCTCGTTGATATCCCGATGCCCTATGGCAGGCCGGGTTCGTTGAAGCTCCCTAATTCGCCGATCCACCTCTCGGGGACACCAGCGGTGGTTGGACGGCCAATGCCGGACCATGGCGGCGACACCGACGACGTATTCGAGCGATGGTTGCGTATGAAGCCTGAGGACACGGAGACGCTCAGGTTGCGCGGAATTGTGAAGTAACCGGCTGACAGCGCCGCTCCGGCGGCGTACGGTGTCAGCGTCAGCTCCGAGCCCACCGGCCCCATAGCGGGAGTCGCGGATGCAGACCGGTAAGGAAAGGGCTTCAGCCATCCTTCGCGCGAAGGAAGAGGAGAAGCCCGCATGTCCAGCCCGTGGAATCCCGACCAGTACCATCGCTTTCAGAACGAACGCAGCCAGCCGTTCTTTGACCTGCTCGAGCTCGTGGAGCCAGCCCCTGGCGGGACGGTCATCGACCTGGGGTGCGGGACGGGCGAGCTGACGAAGGTCCTCCACGAGAAGACCCAGGCAGCGTCAACCATCGGATACGACAGCTCAGAGACGATGCTTAGTAACGCATCCCAGCACGCGGGCAACGGTCTGCGATTCGAGCGGGGAGATATCGCGAATTTCGACGGCCAGTTCGAGATCGTATTTTCGAACGCGGCATTGCAGTGGCTCAACGACCACCACGAACTCATCCCGGCGGTCGCCGCGCATGTGAAGCACGGCGGGCAGCTCGCGTTCCAGGTGCCGGCCAACGCGGATCACCCCTCGCACCTGGTGGCTCACGAAGTGGCCAAAGAGGAGCCCTTCGCGACCGCCCTCAGCGGCTACACCCGGGATTGGCCGGTGCTTGCCCCCGAGTGGTACGCCGAGACGCTCGACGCACTTGGTTTCGGTGAACTGCATGTTCGATTGCAGGTGTACGGCCACCACCTCGAGTCCAGCGAGGGCGTCATCGAGTGGGTGAAGGGCACGCTGCTCACGGACTACGAGCGGCGCATGCCGGCGGAGCTGTACCAGCGGTATCTTGCGCGGTACCGGGAGCGGCTGCTTTCGGAAATTGGTGAAAAGGCGCCGTATTTCTATGCTTTCAAGCGCATCCTCGTCCGGGGACGCAAACTCTCCTGATGGACGTTTCGGTCACCCCGGCAACGCTGGAAGAGAAGCCGGTCCTGTGGCGGCTGCTCCAGCTGTACCACTACGACTTCACCGAGTTCATCGACGACCTGAAGCTGGATGCCCGGGGCGAGTATGCGTACCGCTACCTCGACAGCTACTGGTCGCCAGAAGCTGGCGAACAACGATTCCCGTTCCTAATCCGCGCTGATGATGACCTCGCCGGATTCGCCATGGTGCGCTTCGTGAACAACCACTACGTGATGGCCGAGTTCTTCGTGATCCGGCCGTTCCGCCGGCACAACGTCGGTGCGACCGCGGCAAAAGGAATCTTCAGACGGTTCCCTGGGGAGTGGATTGTCCACGAAGTGCCGAAGAACCGTCCGGCGCAGACGTTCTGGCGGAGGATCATCGAGGAGTTCAGTGG
>CAZKZR010000109.1:0-8339 GCA_964557245.1 uncultured Anaerolineaceae bacterium
TCGTCTCGTATTCGCGCAAGGTGTTCATCCCGCTCACGCACCTCTGCCGGGACGTCTGCCATTACTGCACCTTCGCGAAGCCGCCTGTGCCCGGGCAACGGGCTTACATGACTCCCGAAGAAGTGCTCGAGATAGCTCGCGCTGGGGCCGCGGCTGGTTGCAAGGAGGCCCTGTTCACCCTCGGCGATAAGCCCGAGCTGCGCTACAAGGTTGCCCGGCGCGAACTGGACGCGATGGGCTATCCGAGCACCATCGCCTACCTCACGGCCATGGCGGAACTCGTGCACCGCGAGACCGGCCTGCTGCCGCACGCCAACCCGGGCGTCATGACGCGCGACGAACTCGCGGCTCTCCGGGAAGTGACCATCTCCCAGGGAATCATGCTCGAAAGCGTGACCGACCGGCTCCACCAGAAGGGTCAGGTCCATTACGGATCGCCGGACAAGCACCCGGCGCCGCGTCTCCAGACCATGCGGGACGCGGGGGAACTGCGAATACCGTTCACCTCGGGCATCCTCATTGGCATCGGCGAGACCCGGCGGGAGCGCATCGAATCGTTCCTCGCTCTCCGCAACCTGAACGACGAGTTCGGACACATCCAGGAAATCATCGTCCAGAACTTCCGCGCCAAAGCGGATACGAAGATGGCGAACGCCCCGGAGCCGGACCTCGATGATCTTCTCTGGACCATCGCGATGGCGCGCGTCGTCTTCGGGCCGGAGATGAACATCCAGGCGCCGCCCAACCTGAGCTACGAGGATTACCCCAAGCTCGTCCAGGCTGGGCTGAACGACTGGGGCGGCGTTTCGCCCGTCACTCCGGACCACGTGAACCCCGAAGCTCCCTGGCCCCACCTCGAGGAACTGCGCGGACACACGGCCGAATGCGGCAAAGTGCTGACCGAAAGACTGGCCGTGTACCCGGAATACGCCCTGGAGTCCGACCGCTGGCAGGCGCCTGCAATGGCAACCGCCGTCATCAGGGCGATAGATGGAGACGGATTCGCACGCGTCGAAACCTGGTCCCCCGGCGATGCCGATGCCCAGCCCCCTGCAATCGACGTCCCCCGAAGACTTTCCGCCGACCGCGCCGTTAACACCGCAAGCGCTGACCTCGCGGCCATACTCGCCCGCGCGGACGCCGGTGAAGAACTCGGCGAACGGGACATCATCCGGCTTTTCCAGGCCCGCGGAGATGACTACCACCTGGTCTGCGAGGCGGCAGACCGCCTGCGCAAGCGGATGAACGGCGACACCGTGTCCTACGTGGTCAACCGCAACATCAATTACACCAACATCTGCTACTTCAAATGCCAGTTCTGCGCGTTCGCGAAGGGCAAGATGAGCGAGAGCCTGCGCGGCACCCCCTATGATCTCGGGCTCGACGAGATCCAGCGTCGCTCGCTCGAAGCGTGGGAGCGCGGCGCCACCGAAGTGTGCATGCAGGGCGGAATCCACCCCGAATACACGGGTGAGACGTACATCAGCATCCTGAAGGCCGTGAAGGAAGTCCTGCCCGGCATGCACATCCACGCGTTCAGCCCGCTCGAAGTCTCGCAGGGCGCCGAAACGCTCGGCATGGCCGTCACGGACTACCTGCGCGAACTGAAGGCGGCCGGGCTGGGCACGCTCCCGGGAACCGCAGCGGAAATCCTGGACGACGAGGTCCGAGCAACTCTTTGCCCGGACAAACTGACGACACAGGCATGGCTGGATGTAGTGGAGGCCTCGCACAACGCCGGGTTCCGCACCACCTCCACGATTATGTACGGACACATCGATCGGGCGAGGAACTGGGCTCGTCACCTCGTCCGCCTGCGTGACCTCCAGAAGCGGACGGGGGGCATCACCGAGTTCGTCCCGCTCCCATTCGTCCACATGGAGGCGCCGATCTACCTGAAGGGCAAGGCTCGCCAGGGTCCTACCTTCCGAGAGGCCATCCTCATGCACGCCGTGGCGAGGCTGGCCCTCCATCCCCATATCACGAACATCCAGGTCTCCTGGGTGAAAATGGGCGTGGAAGGGGTAAAGGCCTGCCTCGCCGCCGGTGTGAACGACATGGGCGGCACGCTGATGAATGAGAGCATCTCCCGCGCCGCAGGCGCCGCGTTCGGCCAGGAACTGCCGCCGGCAGAGATGGAGCGCACTATCCGGTTCATGGGACGGAACCCGCGCCAGCGAACCACGCAGTACGAAGCAGCTCCGGAAGAGCGGCAGATTGCATCGTTCAACGCAACTGAACTCGCCCCGATTGTCCTGACACCGGTGAAAAAGTACGAACGCAAGGCCAGTCCCGCTGCGGTCAGCTGACAGTTGCCTGCTGTTCGCGCGGGTGTAAATTCCGCGCGACCAGCAAAGGCGGTTCCGCGGTGGCAGTGGCAGTGGGCGAGACGAACCGGCGCGGCATTTTCAACCTGGTTCTCGGTCAGGCAGTCTCCGTTTCGGGCGATATGCTGCTTCTCACGGCGGCTTCGATCGCGGTTTTCGAGGCAACGGACTCCGCCACCGCCGTCAGCCTCCTGCTTGCCGTGGCCGCGCTGCCAGTGGTGCTCCTTGGGCCCCTCGCCGGGACATTCGCCGATTGGTTTCCGCGCCGCGCCATCCTGGTGTACACCGACCTCGCTTGCGCCGCCGCCTGCGGGATCTCGTACGTCCTGGCGTCATTCCTCCCTGTCGCTGCCACCGCCTTCGTGGCAATCGCCTCGGTTTCGGCGCTTGCCGCTTTCTACCGCCCGGCCGCTCAGGCCCTGGTCCCGTCGCTCGTCTCCGAAGCGGGCCTCGGCCGAGCGAACAGCGCCCTCCGCCTCGCGACAAGCCTTGCGGCGATCTTTGGTCCCGCCATCGCGGCGTTCCTCTCGGCCCGCGGTGGTCTGCAGCTCGTACTCGGCGTCGACGGCGCCAGCTTCGTTGTTTCCGCTGGCCTGGCTCTGATGATTCAGCGCGTGCCGCCGTCGCTCGGTTCCACGCGCCGAAACGCATTCCGCGATGCCTGGGCGGGGCTGGATTACGCCCGTCGCAACCCGCGCATTCGCGTGGTCACCGCGTCGGTCGGCGTTGTGTTGCTGGCCGGCACACTGGTTAACGCGGGCACTTTGCTGCTCGTTTCACGCACGCTTGAGCTTCCCGAAAGCCGTTACGGCGTGCTCCTGGCGATCGAGGGCGCTGGCGCGATGGCCCTGGCCGTTTTCATGGTCATTGTGGGCCCTGGCAAGCGACTGCTCGTGACCGGGAGCTTCGCGCTCATCGGCACCGGGGCGACCACCATCGTGCTCGGGGAGGCGCCAAACTTCGCAGTCGCGGCGGTCGCCATCCTCTTCCAGGGCGTCAGCGTCGTGGCCTTCCAGGTTGCGTTCTCCAGCTACCTTCAGCACGAGGCGGAAGACGCGTTCCGGGGCCGGGTCATGAGCCTGGTCGGGATGGTCGCATCGCTGGCGCAACTGCTGGGTTTCGCCGTTGCCGGCCCGCTGATCGACTCAGTCGGTCCCAGGGCTGCTTTCGCGGTGGCCGGGGGAGCGGTCTGCCTGGTGGCCATCCCGGTGGTCTCCCTCGCCTTCAGCTCAGCCCGCGCCGTCCGGGCCGAATCCCGGCCTGACACCATGGAGCACGTAGGGTAGATTCCCGTGGTACCACGCTTGGGAGTCTGAATGGACGCTCTCGAAGGACTGACCGTCCTTGATTTCACCAGTCACATCGCGGGGCCGTATTGCACCAAACTCCTGGCAGAGATGGGCGCCCGCGTTATCAAGATCGAATCCCCTCGTGGCGATTCAAGCCGGGGGCTCCCGCCGTTCAAAGACGACCAGGCCGGGCCGGACCGCAGCGCGACGTTCCAATACCTGAACACGAACAAGGAATCAGTCGTCCTCGATTTGAAACAGCCGTCGACCGCAGACATTGTCCGGCGCTTGACGGGTTCGGCGGACTTGGTCGTCACCTCCAGCAGCCCCCGCCAGGAGGCGGACCTCGGCATCGATTACGCGACACTCTCCGGGTACAAGGACATCCCTGTCCTGTCTATCACGAACTTCGGACACGACGGCCCGTATCGCGATTACAAACTCTCCGACACCGTCCTCTACGCGATGGGCGCGGAGATGTACTCGCACGGCTTGCTGGACCGCGAGCCGCTGAAGCTGGGCGGTACGGCAGCCTTGCTCCAGGGCGGCTCGATGGCTTCGGTTGCGGCAATGGGCGCGCTGACCGCGTATGAACTCCAGGGCCTCGGCCAGTTCGTGGAGGTGCCTCTCTTCACGGTGCAAATCAGCAACATTGACCGGCGCAGCGCAGCCATTCTCGGCTACCGCTTCTCGGGCAGGATCCAGGAACGATCACCAGGGGCGAGCGCTGGCATTGCCGGCGGCATTTACCCGGTCGCAGACGGTTACGTCGAACTCACGGCCTCAGCGGGCAACTACTGGCGCCGCTTCGTCGACATGATCGACGACGACGCGCTGCGCGATCCCAAGTGGGAAAACCCAATGACTGCCATGAATCCTGCCGCCAAAGAAGAAGCGGATGGGATCGTCTATCCGTGGATGCTGACGCACACCCGTGCGGAGGCCTGGGCCGCGGCGCGCAAAGCCCACGCGATGATGGCCCCTCTGAACGACGGCCTGGACATCTGGCAAGACCGCAACTTCCA
Organism: uncultured Anaerolineaceae bacterium; assembly: GCA_964557245.1. Lineage (GTDB taxonomy): Bacteria > Chloroflexota > Dehalococcoidia > Tepidiformales > Tepidiformaceae > Amarobacter. Next base: position 4,642 of record CAZKZR010000109.1, read on the forward strand.
CGCCCGCGGGATGTGGGCTGAAGCCCAACACCCGGAACTGGGCACGCTGCCAATGCTGGGACGGCCCTACATCTTCGAAGAATCGCCGTGGAGACTGCGTTCGGCCGCGCCGATGTTGGGGCAGCACACCGCGGCGGTGCTCGGTGAACTTGGTTACTCCGCCGATCAACTCGCGGCCCTCCGCCAGACTGGAGCCATCGCGTGACGCAACTTCCGCTCGCGGGAATCCGCATCTGCGACTTCACGGCCGTCTGGGCCGGCCAGACCGCCACGATGTACCTCGCCGATATGGGCGCGGAGTGCATTAAGGTCGAAAATCCGTACATCTGGAACCCGATGACGAGGGCCGCCTCGCCGCGGATCACCGGGGCCATCGCTCCGATGCTCCCACCCTGGATCGCAGGCCATCCCCCGGAACCGGGCCCGCGTCCGTGGAACAACAGTCCGGCCTTCATCCAGGTTCTGCGGAACAAGAAGTCGTTCACCGTAGACAGCCGCAGGCCGGAAGGGCTGGCCGTCGTCCAGCAACTCGTGCGAATCAGTGACATCGTCGCCGAGAACCTTGCGCTCGGGACGCTGGACAAGATCGGACTGAGCGACGACGCCATTCGCGCGCTCCGCCCTGACGCGATCATCCTCCACATGCCTGCGTTTGGGCGTACTGGCGAATACACCGAGGGCCGCGGCTACGGTTCCCATATCGACGGAGTGGCCGGCTCAACGGTGCTTCGCGGCTACCGAGATACCGCCCCGGCCGACAACGTGAGCATCTTCGCCGGTGACTTCTGGGGTGGCATGCACGGCGCATTCGCCGTGATGGCGGCCCTTCGCTACCGCCGGAAGACTGGCAAAGGCCAGGTCATCGAGATGGCCCAGGTGGAGTCCTCAGCACACATGTTCCCCCAGGCAGCTCTCGACGCGGCGTGGAATGGCCGAGCCCAGGGCTCCGTCGGCAACCGCAGCGTCGAAGGGTTCGTGCCGAACGGTGTGTTCCCGACGAACGCGCCGAACACCTGGATCGCTATCAGCTGCCGTTCCGACCAGGAGTGGCAAGCGCTCGTACAGTTCATGGGGCGCCCGGCGTGGGCCGCTCGGGCAGAATTCGCGTCCGCCGCGGGGCGCGCAGCAGCCGAATCCGAAATCGAAGAGCGGCTGGCCGAATGGTCGGCCCAGCGCGACCGGGATTCGACCTTCCATGAACTGCAGGCTGCGGGTGTCACGGCCGGGCCGGTCCTGAACGCAAAACAGGCCGCTGAGGACCCCCACCTGGCCGCGACCGGCACATGGAAGCGTCTGCCCGCAACCGAGGACTATCCCGAAGTGGATTGGCTTCGGCCCGCCTACCGATTCTCGAAGTCCGATGTCGACCTGCGCCAGGCTCCGTGCCTCTTCGCCGAGCACAACGATTACGTCTACCGCGACATCCTCGGCTTCGGCGATGAAGAAATCGCCCGCCTGCGAGAGGCTGGCCACATTGCCGAGACGTTCGCGCCGGAAGCGCTGGCAGGCGGATGATTCCAGGCGCCAGCACGACCACAATTGAACGTGACGGGGTCAGGCTCATCACATGGCATGCCGGTTCGGGCCCGGTGGTGCTTCTCCTCCACGGTTTCCCCGAGCTCGCCTACTCGTGGCGCCACCAGTTCGCGCCCTTGGTGGAGGCCGGCTACACGGTCGTTGCGCCGGACCAACGAGGCTTCGGGGAAAGCGGCGCTCCGTCCGAGGTATCCGCCTATGCAGTCGACGAGCTCGCCGCCGATGCCGCTGCCGTCATCGACCAATTTGGCGGCCGTGCCACGGTCATCGGCCATGACTGGGGGGCACCGGTCGCATGGCACACGGCGTTGCGATACCCGGACAAAGTGAGCGCGGTTGGTTCGCTGAGCGTTCCGCATGCGCGACGCGCCTCCCGTCCCCCGCTGGAGGGCATGCGGGCGGCCGCCGGGCCAGACCACATCTTCTACATCGACTACTTCCAGCAAGAAGGCGTGGCGGAAGCTGAGTTCGAATCCAACATCCGGGACAGCCTGCTTGGCTTCATGTGGTCCATCAGCGGCGACGCGCCCCGTGAGGAGCGGTTCAAGCCAATCCCAAGAGGCGGGCGGTTCATCGACTCGATGACCGTGCCCGCGGGTCTTCCTTCGTGGCTCAGCGAAGAGGATCTTGATGTTTACGTCGCAGCCTTCCGGCGTTCCGGATTCCGCGGCGGCCTGAACTGGTACCGCAACGTGAACCGCAACTGGGAGCGGTCGGCCGACCTAGCGGACGCCCTGGTGAAGCAGCCCGCGCTGTTCGTGACCGGTTCGCGCGATCCTGCCCGGAATCCTGCGGCCATTGAACACCTGCGAGAAGTCGTGCCCGATTTGCGTGTCATGGATGTCCTCGAAGGCTGCGGCCATTGGACGCAACAGGAGCGCCCGGCTGAAGTGGTCCAACGACTGCGTCAATTTCTCGACGCAGTGGTCTGATCTTCACGTACGATGTTGGCGGCATGGAACCAGTAATCCAGTACGCGACCACCGAAGATGGCGTCAGCATCGCCTATTCGACGATGGGCGAAGGGCCCGTGCTGTTCTTCCTTCCAGTGCTCCCGCTCAGCCACCTCCAGGTCGAGTGGCAGATGCCGGGCATGCGCGAATTCATCGAGGCGTTCGCGGCCACCCACCAGATCGTCCGCTTCGATGCGCGCGGTCTGGGCCTCTCCGACCGCGGCGAGTCGGAGCGCACCCTGGACGCCCACGTCCGCGATATGGAAGCCGTGGTCGCGCGGCTGGGGTTGACGCGCTTTTCGATCTTCGCCGCCAGCTACGCCGGTCCCCTGGGGATACGCTACGCCGCCCGCCACCCGGATCTGGTCTCCCGCCTGATTCTCTGGTGCACTCACGCCCACCACCCGGAGGTGGTCGCCAAACTCCCAACCCAGGCGAATCAGCAACGAGTCGCCGTCAACCAGCTTGCCGGCGTGGATCGCGACCTGTTTATTCGGACGTATCTGCACCGGGCAGTGGGTTGGGCCGAAGGTGAAATCGCCAACCAGTTCGTCGAAATCGCCAAACAGAGCATCGACCAGGAACGCTTCTTCGAGAACCTCGCGAACCACGCCGCGTTCGATGCCCGGGAAGACCTGGCGTCCGTACAGGCGCCGACCCTCGTCATGCATCGGCCCGCATTCGTCGGCTCCAACATCGATGTTGCGAAGAGTCTCGCCTCACGCGTGAAAGATGCGCGATTAGCCGTCCTCGAGGGCGAATCCGTCGCTCCGTTCATCGGCGACAGTGCGGCCGTGGTCCGCGTCAGCCTGGAATTCCTCGCGGAAGGAGATACCAGTCGACCCGCCGCCGCGACCTCGGACAGCGCCATCCGGACGATTCTTTTCACCGATATGGAAGGCCATTCCGGAATGATCCAGCGGCTTGGCGACGAACGCGGGCGCGACGTGTTGCGCCAACACGAACGCGTAACTCGCGAGTGCTTCCGCACGCACGGCGGCGACGAAATCCGCGCGATGGGCGATGGCTTCCTCGCCTCCTTCCGCTCCACGCAAGAGGCGCTGCGCTGCGCGATCGACCTGCAACGCGCCTTCGATTCTCTCGAAGATGTCCACGGCGAACGCATCTCGGTCCGCGTCGGCATCAACGCCGGTGAACCTATCTCCGAGGGCGACGAGTTGTTCGGGAATTCGGTTCAGCTTGCCGCGG
>CAZKZR010000110.1:0-8318 GCA_964557245.1 uncultured Anaerolineaceae bacterium
ATTGTGGCAGTCACGTCAAGCGTGTCCGCGCGCTCGTCCAGCAGGACGCCCATCTGGGCCGGCCGCAGGTCCTCCGGCGGCAAAAACTCGACAACCACCGGCGGCCCGCCGAAAACAGGCTTGGTCTGCTCCTGGGTTTCGTTCGTCAGGTAGTGGAGCGTGACGTACGCCTTGTCCCGCCCGAACCGGTACCACGCGGCGAAGACGATCAGGATCCCGAGCACAGCGCTGCCGATTACCCCGCCCCACTCCAGGGCGTCGAACGTCAGGAAATCGCTGACCGTGGCCCTGTCCTGCAAAACCGGAGGTTTGACTTCGACAATGCCCTGCTGCCAGCCCGCAACGATCGTTACCTGTTCGTTCTCCGAAAGCGGCCGCGCCGAGCGATAGGAGATTGCGTTGCCTGAGGCGTCGGCTGTGCACGGCTCATTCGAACCGTCGAAACCCTCGTAACAGACTGCCCGGGTCTCAGCGCCATCCGGCAGGTTCACGGTCATCGAGAATGCGGTGATCCCAACCGGCCACGTGCCGCTCGCGTCCCAGTAGAGCTCGTCGTGATCGTCGTAGCGGTCCAGGGCGCCGCCGACGGTGTAGGTAATGACATAATCTTGAGGGCCCGAGATCCAAACGTCTCCGTCGCCGATCTTCACGGTCAGCTTGCCCTGTGTGTTGGAAACGTCGTACTTCCACTTCGAGCCATCAGCGTGCGTCACGCTCTTGATCGAGTAGTCGTACTCCCGGTTTGCCCCGGACGGACAGTCATAGACTGGCTGCTGGGCGCCGGCGATAGGGTCTCCACAGGGCACGGCGGTGTAGAAGTAGCGGAAGATTCCGTGCTTTTGCAGCGAGCCGAAGTCCGCGTGGATCGTCTCGTTCGCCTCGATCGTCCCGTCCGGCTGCACGTCATAGACGACGTCGAACGAATCGATCACCCAGCCTTCGTCCGCAAACGCGCGCTCCGGTGCTCGTGACAGGAGTGTGGCTCCGGCAGCGACGGCCAGGACCATGAGCAGAAGCAGGCGGCGCATCAGCAGCAGTGTAACGCCGCCGGGCCATTCGGGCCGTCCAAGACAACCCCCACGGAGGGGTCTATCATTTCCGGAATCACGGCCTGTCCTTTCCGGGCAGGCTCCCACCCATTCCAAGGATGGTGCATGGAAGCATTCAAGTATCTTGCGCCCCGCTCGCTGAGCGAGGCGTTCAGCGCACTCGGCAATGGCCAGAGTTCCCTCGTCCTCGCTGGCGGCACTGACGTCATCGTCCAGCTCCGCGAAGGACGGCGGCACTGCGATCAGCTGATCGACCTCAAGCACATTCCCGAGCTGATGTCGTTCAAGCTGGCAGCCGATGGCAGCCTCGAAATCGGAGCCGCCACTCCCCTCGCCGAGCTGTATGAGGACGCCGAGGTCCGCAAGCGCTTCCCCGCCCTTGTGGACGCCGCAACGATCATCGGCGGCACCGCCATCCAATCCCGCGCAAGCCTCGGGGGCAACCTCTGCAACGCGAGCCCGGCCGCTGATTCGTCTCCGGCGCTCATGGCGCTCAGTGCTCGACTCGTCATTGCCGGCGCGAACGGCAACCGCGAGATCGCCGTCGAAGACTTTTTCGCCGGCCCCGGGCGCAACACGCTCCAGCCCGGAGAGTTGCTGCTGCAGGTGAAGATCCCCGCCCCCGCCGCCAACTCCGGCGCTTTCTACCACCGCTTCATTCCGCGCAACGAAATGGATATCGCGGTTGCTTCGTCCGGCGTGAGCATCACGCTTGATGGCTCCGGGAATATCACGGCCGCCCGCGTTGCACTCGGGGCAGTGGCCGCGACGCCTATCCTCGTCCCGGCTGCTGCCACCGCGCTGGTCGGGAAGTCTGCCGGCGCCGATGCCTTCGCCGCCGCCGGTGAAGCCGCTGCCGCCGCCGCCAGCCCAATCGACGACATGCGAGGAGGCGTTGCCCAGCGCCGCCACCTCGCCAAAGTCCTCACCGTCCGCGCGCTCGAAGGGGCGCTCCAGCGCATCCGGGAGACCCGCTAACTCATGGCCCGTACTCACGTCACCACCCGCCTCAACGGGGCGGAAACCGACTTCCTCTGTGAAGACCGCCAGAGCCTTCTCGAAGTCCTGCGCGATGAAATTGGCCTCACCGGCGCTAAGGAAGGCTGCAACAACGGCAACTGTGGCGCCTGCGCCGTCCTCGTCGATGGCCGCGTCGTCAATTCCTGCTGCATGCTCGCCGTCGAGACGGCGGGCCGTGAAGTAACCACCATCGAAGGGCTCGCCCAGGGCGATCAGCTGCATCCTCTGCAGCAGGCGTTCCTGGAAGAGGCCGCGCTCCAGTGCGGCATCTGCACTCCCGGTTTCATCATGTCCGCCAAGGCACTCCTTGATAAGGAACCGAACCCGGACGAACACCGCATCCGCTTCTGGCTCTCCGGCAACCTCTGCCGCTGCACCGGATACGACAAGATCGTTCGCGCCGTCCAACGCGCCGCGGGCGAACTCCAGGAGGCGAAGTAACCATGACGACTATCGACAAGCCTGAATATAAGGTCATTGGTACCCGGCCCGTCCGCCCGGACGGCGTGGAGAAGGTGACCGGCAAGGCCCAGTACGGCGCCGACATCCACCTGCCTGGTTTGCTCCAGGGCCGGATCCTGCGGAGCCCACACGCCCACGCGCGCATCCTCTCCATCGATACCAGCGAAGCCGAAAAGCACCCCGGGGTGTTCGCGGTCCTCACCTCGAAGGACTTCCCTGGCGCTGAAGACAAGATGGAAGAGCTTGGCGAGAGCGCCATCAAGGTCAAGGAAGCCCTCGACAACATCCTCGCTGGCGAAAAGGCGCTCTACCGCGGGCACGCGGTGGCCGCGGTGGCCGCGGTCAACGGGCACGTCGCCGAGGAGGCTCTTGCCAAGATCAAAGTGCAGTACGAAGTCCTGCCGCCCGTCCTCAATGTGCGCGACGCCATGCGGGAGGATGCGCCGCTCCTGAGCGAGACGCGCCGGACCAAGACGCTGATGACCGGCGAACTGTCCGAAAAGCCCTCGAACATCGCCAGCTACAACAAGTTCGCCGGTGGCGACCTCGCCGCCGCCTACGCTGAAGCCGACATCGTGGTGGAGCGGGAGTTCACGACCACCATGGTGCACCAGGGCTACATCGAGCCCCACAACTCCACCGGCAACTGGAACAGCGATGGCACCGTGACCATCTGGACCAGCACCCAGGGCGCCTTCGCGGTCCGCAGCCTGACCGCCGAAGTCCTGAAGCATCCCATCGGCAAGATCAAGGTCGTCCCGATGGAAATCGGTGGCGGTTTCGGCGGTAAGCTCCCCATCTACCTCGACCCGGTCGCTGCGCTGCTTTCCAAGAAGTCGGGCCGCCCGGTCAAGGTCCTGATGAGCCGCACCGATGTCTTCGAAGGCAGCGGCCCCACCAGCGGCACCTACATCAAGGTCAAAGCCGCAGCCAGGGGCAACCGCTTGACCGCCGTAGAGGCAACCCTCTGCTACGAAGCGGGCGCCTTCCCGGGCTCTCCGGTCGGTGCGGGCTCGATGACCATGCTTTCGCCGTATAACATCGACGCCTTCGAGCTGAATGCTTATGACGTGGTCGTGAACAAGCCCAAGACTGCGGCCTACCGCGCGCCTGGCGCACCGGCGGCCGCGTTCGCTATCGAGAGCGTCATCGATGAGATCTGCAAGACGCAGAAGATGGACCCGCTCGAGTTCCGTCTCGAAAACGCCTCCAAAGAAGGCACGCGCATGGTCAACGGCATCGCCTTCCCGCGTATCGGCGCCGAAGAGACCGTCACCGCAGCGATCAATTCACCCCACTGGAAGTCGCCCATCGAAGGACCGAACCGGGGCCGCGGCGTCGCCAGTGGCTACTGGTTCAACGGTGGGATGCAGTCCAGTGTCGTGGCAAACGTAAACACCGATGGCACCGTGAACCTCGTCGAAGGCTCCACCGACATCGGCGGCACCCGGGCCTCGCTTGGAATGCAGCTCGCGGAAGTGCTGGGCATTCCCTTCGAAGAGATCAAGCCGGCGGTCGTTGATACCGACTCCATCGGCCACAACGATGTGACCGGCGGCTCGCGCACCACCTTCGCCAGCGGCCTCGCCTGCTTCGAAGCCGGCATGGACATTCGCCGCCAGATGATCGCCCGCGCCGCCAAGATGTGGGGCGCTCCCGAAGAGGAAGTCGTCTACGAAGACGGCAAGCTCCGCAGCCTCAAAGACCGCAGCAAGGAGATGTCCTTCAAGGAGATGGCGGGCCAGTCGGCGCGCACCGGCGGCCCGATCGCCGGCAAGGCGTCGCTCCTCGCTCGCGGCGCCGGCGGCGCCTTCGCGACCCATATCGTTGACGTCGAGGTCGATCCAGACACCGGCAAGGTGACTATCCTTCGCTACACCGCCACCCAGGACGTGGGCACCGCGATCCACCCTTCGTACGTCGAAGGCCAGATCCAGGGCGGCGTCGTCCAGGGCATCGGCTGGGCGCTCAACGAGGAGTACTACTACGACGAGAGCGGGCGCATGGTGAACTCGAGCTACCTCGATTACCGCATGCCCACCGCACTCGACGTTCCGATGATCCACACCGTGCTCGTGGAAGTCCCGAACCCGGGGCATCCGTACGGCGTCCGCGGCGTCGGCGAAGTGCCGATCGTCCCGCCCCTCGCAGCTGTCGCGAACGCCATCGCTGACGCGACAGGCCACCGCTTCACGGACCTCCCGATGTCGCCCCGCCGCATCGTCGAGACCCTGAACAACCTGGAGTAAGCTCTCCCCGTGGGGATTACCTACGTCGCAGGTACAGTCGTCGGGCCTTCCGGAGAGGAAGGCCTCGACTTTTTGGTGGACGGTGGCGCCCAGTACACGCTGCTGCCCGAAGAAACCTGGCGGAAGATCGGCCTCACAGCCAGGAGGCGGCAGCGGTTCCGACTGGCTGATGGGACACTCATGGAGCGCGAGATCGCGAAAGGCACCGTCCGGCTCGAGGAACTGGAGGAAACTCCAACTCCTGTCATCCTGGGGCGTCCCGGCGACGTGGCGCTCCTGGGCGCGGTCACCCTGGAAGAACTCGGGCTCGTCTTGAACCCATTCAGCCGGACTCTGCACCCGGCTGCGTTGGTGATGGTCTAGGCCCGTGGCACTCGTCATCATCCCCGCCACCTTGCGCGAGTTCTGTGCCGGCGATTCGAAGGTCGAAGCCGAGGGAGCGAATGTCGAAGCCGTCCTCCGCGCGGTGGATGCGCAGTGTCCTGGCTTTTACGCTCGCGTCGTGGATGGCCATCGCCTCCGACCCGAGCTCGCCTTCGCCCTCAATGGCGAGGTCATCTCGTTGGCCCTGCACGACGCAGTCCCGCCGGGCACAGAAATCGCGATCGTCCCGGCGATCGGCGGCGGAGGCTTGTAACCACCTCGGCGGCGCCCTTAGCGTTGCGACGTGCGCTGGCAATTCGCCTTCATCGGTCTCGCCGCCCTGGCCATCGCCGGTTGGCTTGTCTTCCAGCCGCGTTCGACGGCTCCAGACCTCGTCGTAGCCCGTGACAAGCTCGTCGCCGGCGATGCCGTCGTCGCGGAGTTCAGCCCCGGGCACACCGAAGGCTATCGCTTCACCGTGACCAAGGACCTTGGCTGGGTCTGGGAGCGGACCAGTGGGACTACCGGCGAACCCCTCGCCGACGCCGTCGTCTTTGTGGGAAACAGGTACCTTCTCCGCATCACCGAGGCGTGCTTCATCCAGCTCCCAGCTGTGAAGCCACCGCTCGTGCCGGGCCTGACCGTTGCCCAGAAGCTCGTGAACCAGCGCGGTGTCCACGACACGGGCGGGACACTCTATGCCTACGACATCGAAGCGAGCGCGTTCGCCCGCTCGGGAGCGACGCTGGCGGCCATCCGCGTTACCGAGGACCTTGCGCCGCTGCGCCAGGATGGTCCCATGCGCGCCAGCACAGGCGAACCGCCCGGGGTCATCTGGCCCGGAGATTACGCGGTTCGCCGGGCCACCTCCGCTGAAGAATCGGATGCCAGGGCCGTTCTGCGTGCGGCGGTCCCCTCCGACTACGGCGAAATCGTCATCCGTGAGCGCATTGTCGGGACGACCATCCTGAACAACGCCATCCTCGGCCCCTACCGCATCGTCATTCCCGAGGCATGTCCCGACCACCCCACGCTGCTCTCGGCCAATGTCGAAGGCGGGCAGTCGGAAGGCCTCTGGAGCTCGCCCTCCCCGCTTCGCTTCGCCGCCGGCACGCCGGCGCTCATCGACCGCGCGGCCGAGACCCAGCTGAAGTTCCGCGCGCCGGTGGAAGCGTTCAACGCCGCCGCGCAGGACATCCAGCTCGGCTCGGTGCCGGTCACCTCAACCAGCGCGATTATCGCCAGGATCAACGCGGGCGGCCTCCTCGCCATCCAGATCGATTCCTGCACGTCCCGGCCGTGGTTCGTCTGCTGAACGTTACGACTCTCCCGGCCGGCCGGTCTCGATGATCACCACCGCGGCTGCCGCCAGCGCCACGCCAAGCCATTGCTGGCGCGATATCGAGCCGCCGAACAACAGCACGTCCAGGCCGACCGCCGCCGCCACGTTCACGGCGAGGAACACCAGCACGGTTAAGCCGAAACTGACGTGCTCCGTGCGCAGAAACAGCCCGAAGAACGTGGCGACGAGCCCCCAGAGCGCGTAGGAGACCAGCAGCCACCCCGTCTGGCGCGATTCTGCCCAGCGGTTGAGGGTGGCGTCGCTGATCGCGCCGAGGAGGCCTAATCCTGCCATTGCGAGGAGTGCTCCCGGCATCGGCGCTTACCGCCTCAGGGTCACGACGCCCTTGACGGCGTCGCTGCGAAAGTACCGTGCGGAATATTCCGCCGCGCGCTGTGGGTCGTAGTACTTGCAACTGAAGATATCCAGGTACACCGCGTTCGAATCCTCGGCGAAGTGCGCGGAGACGAGTGACGTTTCGATGAGCTGGACCATCGAATACCCGTAGACCATCGGATCGCGGCCAAACCGCACCACCTGCGTCGGACCGAAGCGCTGGACTCCCAACAGGTCGCACAGTTCGACCGTGAACCGCCGGATCTCCTCCGCATCGCGGATCAGGCCCGGGTCGCACCCGTGCAAGTCCAGGTGCAAGGACATGCCCCACGCATCGCTGGTCTCGTAGTCTTCTGGCGTGATGCTGGTCCGTTCCGGCGCCCGCACCACAAGTTCCACCACCATTTCTATCCCTCCTGCGCCGGGAAATCGCCCCGGCGAGCGAATCCTGCCCGGGCGCCGCCCGCCGCTCTGTTAAGACACGCACAATCCCCGAGGTGCCTCGGTGACGTGGCGCACAGATGGCCGGAAGGTCCACCGGTGCTGCGTGAATGGCGACACAAAAGGGCCGGGCATTGCTGCCCGGCCCTTGGTTTCACGAATGACCGTTGCTGCTACCCGCGAGGCAACCCGAGTCCACGCGTCGCAATGATATTGCGCTGGATCTCGCTGGAACCGGCGGCGATGGTCGCCGGGACCACCTGCATGTACTCCATGGCCGCGTTGATGTTGTGCTCGTCCTGCAGCCCTCGAGGCCGGCGCTCCTGGCCGTACATCCCCGCGAGGTGCATCTTCGTCGAGGCGATGCGCTGGGACAGTTCTGAGCCGTACATCTTGCACATGGAGGCCTCCATGTTCGGGACGCCGCCGCGAGCCTGGATGGAAACTACGACGAAGGAGAGCAGTTCGCACACCGACGTTTCCACTGCGCGGTCAGCTACTTCCAACCGGAACGCGCTCGAAACAGGTTGGCCGGCCTTCGTCCGGGCTCGGAGGTAATTCGCCATCCGGTCCACGTTTTTGTGGGCAGTAATCGCCCTGGCGATGTTGGACCGTTCGAAGTCCAGCGTTGTGGTCCCGACGTACCAGCCGCGGTTCTCCTCGCCGATGCGGTTTCGGACCGGCACGCGCACGTCTTCGAAGAACACTTCGTTGAACACATGGCCGTTGGCCATGTTGATCAGCGGCCGCACCGTCACACCGGCCGACTTCATGTCGAGCAGCAGGTAGCTGATGCCGCGGTGCTTCGGCGCGTCCGGGTCGGTCCGCGTCAGAACGAACATCCAGTCGGCCCGGTGCGCGCCGGAGGTCCAGATCTTCTGACCGTTGATGACGTACTCATCGCCGTCCCGCACGGCCCGCGTCTGCAGGCTCGCGAGGTCGGACCCGGACCCCGGCTCCGAGAATCCCTGGCACCACGCCACTTCGCCGCGCAGCATCGGCGGCAGGTGCTCGGCCTTCTGCTCCTCGGTGCCGTGGACGATCAGCGTGGGCCCG
>CAZKZR010000111.1:0-8167 GCA_964557245.1 uncultured Anaerolineaceae bacterium
GGTGGGACCCCTCCCAGACGCGCGACGCCCTCGCCGAGATCAAAGCGCTCGGGTTCAAGACGGTGATGGTCCCGATTCAGCCAGGCAAATTCGAAGACGGCACACCCATCGCCTATCACGACAAGCGCATGGACCCGTTCTGGGATGCAGTCGAAGAAGCCGGACTCCCGTTGAACTTCCACATCGGCGAGCGGCCCTCCAACCCGGCGAACACCTCCCGCGGCGCCGCCGGCATCTTTGTCATGGGACAGATGGGCGGAATGCGGAACGTCTGGTCGACCCTTACGTTCGGCGGCGTGTTCGAACGCAACCCGGGCGTCCAGGTGATCTTCGTCGAGAGCGGCTTGCACTGGGTTCCCGGGGCACTGCAGGAAGCGGACATGATTCACGAGTCGTTCCCAAGCCAGGTCCGTCCGCGGCTGAGCCAGCCGCCAAGCCACTACTGGTACAACAACTGCTACGCCACCTTCATGGTTGACCCGGCAGGCCTCGAGATGGTGCACCGCATCGGCGCGGATCGCTGTATGTGGTCATCGGACTATCCCCACAACGAAAGTACCCTGGGGTACACGCGCAGCGCGGTTCAGGCCGTGTTCGACGCAACTTCCGTGGAGAACGCGCAGAAGATCGTTGGCGGCAACGCTATGAGGCTGTTCGGTCTTTCAGCCTGACCTCCCCACGGCGCCCTTCCCGAACGTTTCCGATTCCCGCGAGCGGCAACCGGAAATGTCCGAACGGACACGGATTGGTGGCCGCTCGGCCAGCACGTTTCGCACTCGATTCGTCACGATTCGGCGGTGGAGAAGCAACGCCCGATCCGGGTACACACCGGCGACCACAGCCTTGCGCACCAGCTGAGTTCACGGCTCGGCTCGGTCCTCGGCCGGGCCGTGACTGTGCTTTGCAGCCTGCGGGACACGCTCGCGCCTTCGATCCTCGTCACCACCACGAGTCAGTGCTCCGCTGACGAGTGCGCGGGACTGGCGGAGTCCGGCGTGTCGGTGGTCATCCTCGCGGCGCTGCCGAGCAGCTTCCAGGAACAGAGCTACCTCAGCGCAGGCGCCGCGCACTACCTTCCAATGAACCTGGACATTGAACCGCTGGCCGATGCGCTCTCTGCGCTCGCCTGACTGCGCTGCGCCAAAATGGTAGCGTTCGCGCCGTGGTTGAAGACCTCCCCTCAGCCGTAATCGCGGTTCCCGTCCCGGCCGAGACCGCTGACCTCCTCGGGGGCGTGTGCGCCCCGCTCTACGTCTCGCTCGATACCGTGCTCGAAAGCATCGGCAGGGCGGAAGGCCTGCTCTGCCCGGCGCCATTCCCGATCTCACCGGCGCTGCTCGATGCTGCGCCCCACCTGCGGGTTGTCTCGAACTTCGGGGTCGGGTTCAACAATGTCGACCTCGCCGAGATGGACCGGCGCGGCATCGCGGTCTGCAACACGCCTGGCGTACTGACCGACGCTGTAGCCGACCTGACGCTGGGAATGATCCTGATGGCCTCCCGCCGCCTCGTCGCGAACCGCCAGTATGCGCAGGGTGGTTCGTGGGCCGCCGGCGAAGTTCCTCCGCCCCTGGGGTGGGATCTCGCGGGCAAGACGCTCGGGATTGTGGGCTTTGGACGTATCGGGAGGGCTGTGGCGCTGCGTGCGCGGCCGTTCGGCCTCCGCATCCTCTATCACGACATGTTCGCCGAACCAGGAGTTGGCTGGGAGCATTGCGAATACCGCGAATTGCCCGCCCTGCTCGCTGAGAGCGACATCGTCTCGCTCCACGTGAACCTCACCGCAGAAACGCACCACCGTTTCGGAACGCGTGAATTCGAGCAGATGAAGCCGACGGCATGGCTCTTGAACACATCCCGCGGCCCCGTGGTGAATCAGCAGGCGCTGACCGCCGCCCTCCAGGCCGGGCGGCTAGGTGGCGCGGTACTGGACGTGTTGGAGATGGAGCCGCCAATCTCCGGCGACCCGCTGCTTTCGCTCGACAACGTCATCGTCCTTCCGCACATCGGCTCCGCGACGATAGAAACGCGCGCAGCCATGCTCGATCTCTCGGTGAGGAACCTTGCCGCCGTCCTGGGCGGTCTCCGCCCGCCTGAATGCGTCAATCCGGAAGTGCTCGAACGAGCGCTACCTCGAAGGTAATACACAGGGAGCAGTCGATGCGTACGAACACGGTCAAAGAAAAATGGTCTCGCGGAGAAGTGACGCTCGGAGCGTGGCTTTCGATTCCCAGCTCGTTTTCGGCGGAGGTGATGGCGCACCAGGGCTTCGATTGGGTCTGCATCGATATGCAACATGGCGTGATCGACTACCAGGTCGCCCTCACCATGCTCCAGGCCATCGGCACGACTGCGACGATCCCCATCGTCCGCGTACCATGGAACGAGCCGGGGATCATCGGCAAGGCGCTGGATGCCGGCGCGTTGGGCGTCATCATCCCCATGGTGAACAGCGTTGAAGAGGCCCGTCAGGCCGTCGCCGCCTGCCGCTACTTTCCCAAAGGCGCCCGCAGCTTCGGCCCAACCCGCGCCAGCTACTATGCCGGCACAGACTATTTCGCGGGTGCGAACGACCAGGTCGCCTGCATTCCGATGATCGAGACGAAACAGGCCGTGGACCGTTTGGACGACATCCTCGCCGTACCCGGTATCGACGCCGTCTACGTGGGCCCGGCTGACCTCAGCATCACCCTCGGCCTGCCGCCGGGCATGGCGAACGGCGGCGCCTTCGAAGATGCACGCGTCTTGATCGCGAAGAAGTGCGCCGAGCACGGCGTTACGGCGGGCATTCATGCGAACGCGGCCCTCGCCGAAAAGCACGCCGCCGCGGGCTATCGCATGATCACGATCAGTGGCGATGCAGTCGCGCTGCCGGTCCAGGCTCAGTCTGACCTGAAAGTCGCGCGGGGCTCGGCCGAAGGCACCAAGGCCGTCTATGGGTAAGGCTGCTCGATCGGCGCAGGCATAACCACTCCCAACTCTGCCGCCAGCGCGGTCAGCTGTTCCACGGTCTCGGCGTCGAGCGGGATACCAAGGCGGAGCCGTGCTTCGCGCGCCGCTGCTTCCGGGTCGCCGGGAACGAGCACGGCTTCGACGCCGGGGCGGGGGCGCAGATTTCGCAGGTGGTCCACCATCCGCTTCATGTCGGCCTTGAACTCCGTCACGTCGCGGAATGCGTCGATTCGCCAGGCCGCAAACCACTGACCCTGCATCCTGGCTCCTTCGAAGATGGCGCTCCCCATGCCGGGCAGGACTCCGGTCAGGATGTCGACCATGATCCCAAGCCCATAGCCCTTATGTGAACTTGTCTCGATGTAAGAGCCCAGCGGCTGCAGCGCCCCGCCCCGGCGGAGGATGGTGGGGTCGTCCGAATCGTTGCCGTCGCCATCAACGGCCCAACCGGGTGGAATCGGCTTCCCCTGCCGCGTAGCGATCTCCAGTTTGCCCCCGGCTACGGCCGTGGTCGCGATGTCCAGCAGGAAGGGGTGGTCGTCCTGCACGGGCGCACCGAAGGCGATGGGGTTCGTGCCGTGGGCGCGGTCCAGGCTGCCGCTGGCTACGGCCAGCGGCGGGACGTTACACATGGCCATGCCGATCATGTTCCGCTCCGCGGCCACCCGCGCGTAATAGCCCGCGGCGCCGAAATGCCGGCCGTTGGTAACCGCAATCATGCCGATCCCGGTCGCCTCGGCTTTCGCAATCGCGGCATCCATCGCCCGGGCGCCAATAAGCACGCCAAACCCGCCGTCGGCATCCCAGCTCGCAGCCACCGGGCTATCGGGCAGGACCCGCACCTCAGGCCTGGCGTTGATGAGCCCGCGGACGAACCCCGGCGCGTAACCCGGATGCCACGCCAGGTGAGCGATGCCGTGGGACTCGATTCCGGAGAGGTCGGCGTCGAGCAACACCTCCGCACCCGTCAGCGCGTCCTCTGTGGGCATTCCGAGTTTCTGCAGGACACCGGCAGTGAAAGCTACCAGTTCGGCGTGCGTGAACCGCGATCGTGAATCTGTCATCGGCGCATTGTCGGTCCGTCAAGCATTCGTGCGCGAACGGATTGCCAGCGTACGCACGAGAAACGCTCGGAACTGTATCATTCGCAATCGATGCAACGCATTCAGGTTGGTATGGCCGTCTTCGGAATACGCGGCCGCCGTGTTGGCGTTGTCTCCGCGCTCCACTCCGATTGCTTCGAGGTTCAGCGCGAGGAAGCGGACGGCGACGCAATCTGTCTCACCGCCGATTCGTTGTTCACGGTCGAGGCCCGCGATGGAGTCACGCTAGTCTGCGAAAAGTCCGACGTGGACCGGTACCGCTGCGCCGCCCACGCCGGCTAACGGTCCCGCAGGCTACCCCGACCGCCAGGCGATTCTGAGAGCAACCGCAACCAGGAGCACTCCGAGGATCGGGAATTCTGGTGCCCCGATGAACCACCAGAGCGCGAACTGCACGAGCCCGAACGCCAGGACAAGCCACGGCGTTGGCCGATTGAACCCGGTGGCAATGCGCCGCAGTTTATCCACCGGCGATGCTGGGCAGGATCCAGACTTCCGCTCCCGCCGGGACGGGGACGTCCACGGCCTTCGCCTCTGTGTCGCCGATGGCGATCATGATTTCAGGAAGGATGCCGGTGGCATCCGAAATGCGTCCTTCGAGCCCAGGCTGTTGCCTCACCACGTCGGCGAGTACCTCGCGCAATGTAGAACCGGCGGCCTCCATTGATTGAAGGCCGCCGGTAAGAGGTCGCAGCAGCGCCGGGATGTGTACCGTCGCCAAACGAAAAGTCCTTACTTCCCGCCGGTGGTCTCGAGGATCCGGCGAGGATTCATGGGCAATTGGTTCTGCCGCACGCCGGTGGCATGCGTGACGGCATTCGCGATGGCAGCGAGAGGCGGGACGATGCCCGGTTCGCCGACTCCGCGGACGCCGAACGGATGCAGAGGGTTCGGGACTTCCACGATGATCGTTTCGATCATCGGGACGTCGAGGGTGGTGGGGATCCGGTAGTCCAGGTAGCTGGAGTTCGCCATCCGGCCGGTGGGGTCGTAGTAGTACTCCTCGTTCAGCGCCCAGCCGATGCCCTGGACCGCGCCGCCCTGCATCTGCCCTTCGACGTACGAGGGATGGATCGCGGTGCCCGCGTCCTGGACGGCCGTATAGCGGAGGATGGTGACCTTACCGGTCTCCGGGTCCACTTCGACGTCCACGATGGCGTGGGCGAACCCGCCACCCTGGAGGAAGCCGGCGTTCACCGAGCCGCTGGCCGTAAGACCGGGCCCACGGCCAACCACTGCCTGCGCGGCTTCCTTGAAGCCCATCGTCTTGGCGCCATCTTTGGACTTGAAGACGCCGCCTTCGAACTCGACGTCTTCAACTGGGATCTGCCAGGTAGGAGCGATGCGAGCAGACATCTCCTTGATGACGTTCTTGCCCGCCTCATGGACCGCCATGCCGGTACCGAAGGTGACGCGGCTGCCGGCCGTAACGTCGTTGTAGCCGACGGAGTCCGTGTCGACGACGGTGGGCGTGACGTCTTCGTAGGCGATGCCGAGCGTTTCCGCCAGCTGCATAGCCAGCGAGGCACGGGTGCCTCCGATGTCCGTGCTGCCTTCGATCAGGCTGACGTTGCCGTCTGGCTGCACGGTCACGGAGACACTGGAGCGCAGGCCGACGTTGAACCAGAAGCCAGAGGCCGTGCCGCGACCGCGGTTCGGGCCTTCAAGCGGGGACTTGTAGTGCTCGGAGTTCATCGCCTGCCGCACGCACTCTTCGTGGCCGGGAGCCTGGTGAGGCATGCCCATTGGCCCACGGGTGCCGGGCCTGCAGATGTTCTGCATCCGCAGCGCTTCCACATCGATGTTCAGCTTCTGTGCGAGCTCATCGATGAGCTGCTCGATCGCGAACATCGCCGCCGGGGAGCTGGGCGCGCGGTAGTCCTGTGTGCGCGGCTTGTTCACCACCACGTCGTAGGCATCGAGTTTCACGTGCTCGATGTCATAGCCGACCGCAATGCACATCGTCGCGTAGTTCGCAGCGGACCCGGCGAAGGCGCCGTTCTCGTAAGCCATGTCGGCGTAAAAGGCGCGGAACTTGCCGTCCTTCGTCGCGCCCAGCTTGGCTCGGATTGAGGTTCCCGGGGTCGGTCCAGTCCCTTCGAAGACGTCGATCCGGTCCATGGTCATCTTGACTGGCTTGCCGGACTTCTTCGAAAGGAGCGCAGCGACTGGCTCCAGGTAAACACTGATCTTGCCGCCGAAGCCGCCACCGATTTCGGTGGGGATCACCTTAATCTTGGAGACCGGGTGGCCCAGGATGGCCGAGATAGTGGCCCGTGCCGGGAACGAGCCCTGGGTGCAGGTCCACACTGTCAGATGGCCGTCAGGATTCCACATGGCGGTCGCCGCCTGCGGCTCGATGTAGCCCTGGTGCACCATCTGCGTCTTGGTTTCGATCTCCGCGACCACAAGGTCTTCTTCCGCGAACGCTTTGTCGGCATCTCCGAAGACCACAGCCGCGTGCGCAACCACGTTGGACGGGTTTTCGCTGGGCCCCGCGGGGGTGCGAGTGCGCATGTTCGGATGAAGGATCGGCGCCCCGGGCAACATCGCCTCGCGCACGTCGAGGTTCGGTTCGAGGACTTCGTATTCGACTTCGATAAGGTCGCAAGCCTGGCGAGCGATCAGGTCAGAAGTTGCGGCGACAGCCGCGATCGCGTGACCGCGATAGAGCGCCTTATCGCCTGCAAGGATGTTCTTCGACACATCCGGGAGTGAGGCGGGGTCAGCGCCGAAGTCGAGCGCGGTGACCACCGCGCGGACGCCCGGAAGGGCTTCTGCCTTTGCGGTGTTGATGCGCTTGATGATGGCGTGGGCGTGCGGGCTGCGCTTGATGCGGCCGTAGAGCGTGCCAGGGAGGTGAACGTCCGCGCCGTAAACCGCGCGGCCAGTCACCTTATCGATTCCGTCCGGGCGGAGCGGGCGGGTGCCAATGACTTTGTATTCGGGCTTGTCAGTCGTCACCATGGGTCAGCTCTCCTCTTCCTACCGGGCGCCGGCGGTCTGCATCGCATCGCGAGCGTCGATCACGGCACGGACGATCTTGTCATATCCCGTGCAGCGGCACAGGTTACCGGCCAGGTAGTGCCGGATGCGGGCTTCATCGGCGTTCGGTTCCGTCTCCAGTAACTGCTTCGCCGCAACAATGAAGCCGGGGGTGCAGATGCCGCACTGCAGCGCCGCATCTTCCAGGAACTTCTGCTGGATTGGGTGCAGGTGGTCGCCCTGGGCCACGCCCTCGATCGTCGTGATTGTGGCTCCGTTCGCTTCCACACCCAGCACGCAGCAGGAGTTCACCAGTTGGCCGTTCATGATCACGTTGCAGGCGCCGCAGTTGCCGTTTCCGCACCCTTCCTTTGACCCGGTCATCCCCAGGTCGTTTCGCAGCGCCTCGAGCAGCGTTTCGTACGGTTCGACCAGGAACTCCGCGACTTCGCCGTTGATCGTCGCGTTGACAATTCGCTTGCTCATTTAACCCCTCGCCCGCTGGACGGCTTTGTTGATGGTGCGGCGCACGAGCACGCCCACCAGGTGCTTACGCTGGTCCGCCGAACCGCGCATGTCGGTGATCGGCGCGGCGGCCGCCTGGGCCGCTTCGCAGGCCTTCGCGATGGTCGCATCCGAAACTGGCTGGCCGGCGAGTGCCGCTCCCGCCGCGGGCACGTACAGCGGAGTCGGCGCCACGGCGCCAATCGCGATACGAGCAGCGGTGAACGTCTGACCATCCGCCGAAAGCGTGACGTTCGCGCAGGCATTCACGACCGCGATGTCCATTTCATTGCGCGGGATGAAGCGTTCGAAGGCCGCCCCGCTGTGGGCCGCGGGTGCGGGGAACGAAAGCGCGACGAGCATCTCGCCGTTCTGCAGCACGTTCCGGCCGGGGCCGGTGCAGAAGTCCTCGACCGCGACCGTGCGCTCGCCGCCGGGGCCGGCGATGTGGCAGGTGGCTCCGAGCGCGATCAGCGTCGGGATCGAATCACCGGCGGGTCCGCTGTTGCAGAGATTTCCGCCGAGGCTCGCCCGTGACTGGATCTGAATTCCGCCAATGAGGGACGCCGAATCAATGAGGGCCGGAAAGGCCTTCGCGACGGCCGCGTTGTGATAGATCGTCG
>CAZKZR010000112.1:0-8098 GCA_964557245.1 uncultured Anaerolineaceae bacterium
CGGCATGGCATGTACGCCCGCCGCGCTCGGTGATGATCGCCGAGGCGCGCTTCATTGCAGGTACGAAGTCCGGGGTGGTCATTTCCGCGACGAGGACGTCGCCTTGCTTCACGACGTCGATGTTGTGAGGGTCGTGGACCACGCGAACGATGCCGATGCCCACGCCCGGGCTCGCCGGCTGGCCGGTGAGGAGGACTGGCTGGGGCTCATCCTCGCCTTCGTCTTCGTCCTCATCGTGACCTGCCTTCATCGTAGTTACGGGGCGGGCCTGGGTAAGGTAGAACTTGCCGCCTTCGTACGCCCATTCGATGTCCTGGTGGTGGCCGTAATGCTCTTCGACAGCGCGGCCGATCCTGGCAAGCTCACGGATCTCGGCGTCAGTCAGTTTTTGTGTTTCGCGCAGGTTTTCATCGACATCGACCCACGCGTTGGCGCCCTCGTAACTGCCGTCGGAGCCCTCGGCTTTCGTGATCATCCGGCTCTGCGGCGTCACGGTCTTATCGAGGATCTGGAGCGATTCCTTGTTGACCATGTAGAGGTCTGGAGAAATCTCACCGGAAACGATGCCCTCGCCGAGGCCGAAGACGGCTTCGATCGTGATCCGAGATGGTTCGGAGGTCACGGGTTCGACCGTGAACATAACGCCAGATTTTTCGGACTGGACCATGCGCTGCACGGGGACTGCCAGGCCGACCTTGGTGTGGTCGTAACCGGCTTCCTCGCGATAGAAAATCGCGCGGCCTTCGAACAACGAGGCCCAGCAAGCCTGAACCGCGCGCACCACGTTTTCCGGCCCGACAACGTTGAGATACGTGCTTTGCTGGCCGGCGAAGCTTGCTTCTGGCAGGTCTTCAGCGGTTGCGGAGCTGCGCACAGCGACGGGCCCTTCGCCGAGTTCACGGTAGGCGTCCATGATCTCCGCGGCGATATGCGCGGGCATGGGAGCCTCGACGATTCGCTGCCGGATCGCGGCTGCGCGGTCGTTCAACGTGCGGGAATCATGCACGTCAAGGTTGAACAGCTCTTTCTTGATCAACGGCTCAAGGGCGTTGACCTGGATAAAGCGGAAGTAGGTGTCCGCTGTAACAACGAACCCCGGAGGGACGGGAATGGATGCCCGGGTGAGTTCGCCGAGGTTGGCGCCTTTGCCGCCAACGAGGCCGAGATCGTCCCGGCCTACCTCGTTAAACCACACCACCGAGCGCGTCATGCTAACCAATCTGCCTATACCTCCGCGGGTAGTGCATAGCGCAGACCGATGACTTCGGTCACCGCATTATAGGCCCCGGCCGGGGAAAGACACCCGGCCGGGGCATGACACTTTCGTGCTCTGTATAGCCCTATTCCACCGTGACGGTTTTGGCAAGGTTCCTCGGCTGGTCCACATCGCAGCCGCGGTGCACTGCCACCTCGTAGGCGAGGAGTTGCAATGGAATTGAAGCAACGAGAGGTTCGAGGAACTCTGAGACGTCAGGTATTTCAATCACCTCGTCCGCCAGTGCGGCCACTTCTTCATCCCCCTCGGTCACAACCGCGAGGACGCGTCCGCCTCGCGCCTGTACCTGCTCGATGTTCGAAATCATCTTCGAACGCAAGGCGTGTTTCGTCGCAATCGCAATGGTCGCGAAGGAGGGGTCAATCAGCGCTATCGGTCCGTGCTTCATCTCGCCGGCGGCGTACCCTTCGGCGTGGATGTAGGAAATCTCTTTCATCTTCAGGGCGCCCTCCATGGCCGCCGGAAACGCCAGCGCGCGGCCGAGGAAGAGCAGGTGCTCAGTTGTGTCATAGCCGGGGGCAAGCCGTTCGAACTCCGCGCGCTTTCGGAGCACCCGCGCGACGGCGTCGGGCAGCCGCGCGAGTTCTGCGATCCGCTCCCGAACTTCTTCGGAACTCAGGCGGCCGTTGGCTTCGCCCAGCTTTAACGCCAATCCGAACAGGGCGACCACCGCAGCCGTAAAGCACTTGGTGCTGGCAACACCCCGCTCCAGCCCGGCTCGCGTGTAAACGGCGCCGTCGGCCACGCGGACGGTCTGGGCGCCCTCCGTATTGCAGATGGTCACCTGCAAGGCGCCACGGGACCGCGCCACAGCCATCGCCTCGAGCACGTCGACCGTCTCACCCGATTGGCTGACCGAGACAACCAGTGTGTCCGGTCCCAGCACGGGGTTGCGGTAGCGGAACTCGCTGCCGTTGTCCGTTTCGGCGGGGACGCCCGCCAACTCTTCGAAGTAGCGCCGGCCGATCATCGCCGCGTGCAGGCTGGTCCCCATGCCGATGAGGACGACGCGTTTCACGCCGGGCAGGCGTGCCGCGGCCGCTCCGAGGTCGTTGAGGTACAGTTCCGCAGGTTCCAGCGTGGCGAGGCTCCAGATCGTATCCGCCAGCGCCTCCGGCTGCTCCATGATCTCTTTGAGCATGAAGTGCGGATATTCGCCTTTTCGGGCGCTAACCGGGTCGATGGGGATCCGCTTTACCGGGATGGACAGCTGCGAGCCGTCGATGTCCCAGAACGTTGCTCCGGACTTGTCCAGGCGCGCGAGCTGGCGGTCGGCGAGGAACGAGACATCCTGCGTGACGGGGAGGACCGCCGCGAGGTCGCTGGCGAGCACGACTTCGCCCTCACCGAATCCGACGACGATGCCGCCCGCGTTGCCGATCCGGGCCGCAACCATGACTCCGGGCTCGGAGGGCGCCATCGCGACGATAGCCTGCGAACCCTCGAGGCGCCCTGCGGTCAGGCGGAGGGCCTCGAGGAGCGAGTCGCCGGCCGTCAGCCGGTCTTCCATCAGATGGGCGACGGTTTCCGTGTCGGTTTCGCTGCGGAAGGTGTGGCCCGCGGTGAGCAGCTCCGCACGGAGTTCGGCGTAGTTCTCGACGATGCCGTTGTGGATGACGACAACTTCGCCGTTGCAGCTGAGGTGAGGGTGCGCGTTCTGGTCACTGGGCTTGCCGTGCGTGGCCCAGCGCGTGTGCCCGATGCCGGTGGTCGCGGAGCTTCCCTCGGCGACCAGGGCTGCCTCGAGATTGGCGATTTTGCCCTGTTTCTTGGTAACCGAGAGTTCGCCGGAGTTGCCGGAGTCCAAGACCGCGATACCCGCGGAATCGTATCCGCGGTACTCCAGGTCCTTCAGGGCGCGCAACAATACGGGGATGGCGGGGTTGTCACCCGCATAGCCAACAATTCCACACATGAGGGATCTTCTCCATCCTTGGCGCTCCAATTCGGAGCGTGGACGGCAGCACACAGAACCCATCGAGGGGTCCAGACAATCAGGGATTGGTGCGTGGAGAGCCTGAGGGATTGCGAATCCCTGGCACCTGGCGCAGCTTTGTCAGGAGGTTACCCTCGCTGGTTTGTCTGCCGCCTGCGGCTGTGCCGGCCGGGGGGCCATCCGCCGAATGTTTCGATACTGCCCCCGCCTCGTCGTCCTTCAGGAAGGACCTGGCGCTTTTGAATTACCTGCTCTCTGTGTGCCGTGGGCTGGTTGTTTTGCCGTCACCTCCGATTCCGCCCTTGACCCGAGTGTTGCGCAGGTCGCGAATCGCGGTCAACTTTCGGCTCGGGTGATGCCGGCGAAACCGAGGAAGTCGTCCTCCCATTCGAGCACGACCTTGATGAGTGCGGCGTCGATTGCGAAGGGTTGGGCCTGGATGCCGCGCATCTTGAATTCGTCTTCGAGGACGCGCGCAATTTCGTCGAGCGGCCTGGCTTGAATGCCGAGTTCGCGCTCCGTTTCGAAGATGAGGTCAACCAGCTCGCCGGAGAGCTGATAGCCGTCTTCCTGGAGCTGTTCCCAGACCCACTCGGAACACTCAGTCAACAGGGCGCCTTGAAGTTTGCCAGAACCGGGCATGTGAACCGTCCTCATTGCGGCGAAGGGTGCTTTGAAAGACTACTTCGGCTTCTTGGCCTGCGGAACTCTCGGCATTTTCGGCGCTTCGATCCCGACTTCCTTGCGGAGCGCTTTCAGCCGCTTGATGTTCTTTGCGTCTGGCCCGCTGCCGTCAAAACCGGGCACTTCCAGCAGGAAGGGAACATCGCGGAACGCCGGGTGAGCCATGAAGGTGCGGAAGCCGTGGAGGCCGATGTGTCCCTCGCCGATGTTCTCGTGGCGGTCTCGGAACGTGCCGAGAGGCTGCTTCGTATCGTTCGCATGGACCGCGACCAGGCGGGCGAAGCCGATTTCCCGATCGAACTCCTCCATGGCTGAGGCGCATCCTGCATCCGTTGCCAGGTCGTAGCCCATGGCGTACGCATGGCACGTATCGATGCATACGCCGATTGCGGGATGGCTATCGACGGCCCGGATGAGCGCCCCCAGTTCGCCTAAATGCCCGCCGATGCAGTACCCCTGTCCGGCGTTGTTGTCGAGGATGAGGAGCGAGGGGTTGTCTGGTACGTCATCAAGGACTTCCCGAAGCATCAGGCCGATGCGGCGAGCCAGGTCATCGGAAAAGCCTACGCCGAGATGGCTGCCGACATGGAAGATGGTGCCGGTCACGCCCATGCAGCCAGCGAAGTGGCGGTAGGCGGTGAGCGAGGCCTTCGCTTTCGCGAGCATGGCCTCGTCAGCGCTACCGAAGTTCATCAGGTAGACGCCGTGGAAGAAGGCGGGCATTCCAGAGCGGGTCTGCGCGGAGCGGAATGCCTCGATCTGTTCGTCGGTGCAGGCCGGCAGCTTCCACTGTTGCGGGGCGGAGATGAAGAGCTGAACCGCCTCCGCGCCGATCGCTCGGGCGCGTTCGAACACAAGATGGTGGCCACCGGCGCTGGAGATATGGGCTCCGATTCTCATGGACGCTCCGTGCCGGCTGCTTGTTGAGCGTTCCGGGCCATTCCTACTATCGCAGGGAGTGGGCCGATCTTCACATGCCGCAGGTCAACGATGTCGAAGCCGGCGGCTCGCATCGCGGCTTCGGTGTCGCGGTTCAGATGGCAGCCTCCGCCAAGCCGTTTCCACAGCGGCGTAAGGGCAGACTGGAACGTCGAACCCGCGCGGCCGTTCGCACGGACGTGCTCCCAGAAGCGGAACTCCCCGCCGGGCCGCAGGACCCGCCGAACTTCAGATAGCGCTCGGTCGCGGTCGGGGATGGTGCAGAACACCAACGTGCCGATAACCGTGTCGAACGACCCATCCGGGAATTGCAGGGCCTGGGCGTCGCCGTCCAGCAGGGCCAACTCGCGGCCTGCGGGACGATGGTGATCTGCTCGGGCGCGCATGAAGGGGTCTGGTTCGATGCCGGTGTAATCGACACTGGGCGGAAGAAACGGCCAGTTCGAACCGACGCCGTACCCGATTTCGAGGACGCGGCCGCTCGAACCGCCGACTACCTCGCCGCGGAGTTTGCGTTCCTGGCGGCTTTCGTGGCGGCTCATCCAATCCCAAAGAGCCGCAAACCGGCGATGTCCAGCAACTGCCATTCGAGGTTCCTCTCCGCGTTGACACCGCCCGAGAGCATTCACAGAATCCGCCAAGCCTACTCGCAGGGCCCGGAGGCGACCATGTTTCCCGATGTCCCGAACACCGGGCTCCCGCTCTCGGGGCTCACGGTTATCGACTGCACCATCTGGCAGCAGGGCACCTACGCCAGCGCGATGCTGGCCGATTTCGGGGCCAATGTCATCAAGATTGAGGGTCCCGACTCGCCCGACCCCGGGCGTGGCGTGAGCGACGCGTACTTCCAGAGCCATAACCGCAACAAGCGCGGCATCGTGATCGACTTCAAGCACCCCGAGGGCCGCGAGGCTGTACTGCGTTTAACAGCCAAGGCGGATGTTTTCGTCCAGAACATGCGCCAGGGCGTGATGGAGAAGCTTGGCCTGGATTACGGCGCGGTGAGCGCGCGCAACCCCCAGATCATCTACGCCTCGGCGAGTGGTTATGGGATGAAGGGCCCGCATCGAACGTGGCCAGCGATGGATATTCTCGGGCAGGCGCGAGGCGGCACGATGATGACGCAGGGTCCGCCAGAGCTTGCGCCGATATTCTCCTTCGGGGGGATGGCCGACCAGGTCGGCGCGATCTCGCTGTCCTACGGGATCCTGATCGCGCTCTGGCACCGCGCGCGCACGGGCCAGGGCCAGCAGCTGGACGCCTCGCTCCTTGGGGGGCAGGTGATGCTGCAGTCGTTCAATATCACCGGGACGCTGTTCACGGGAGCTGTACCGCCTCGACGTTCGCGAGAGCAGGCAGCGCCGATGTGGAACGTGTACCAGTGCAAGGACGGCAACTGGGTGGCGCTGAGCATGTCGCTGATCGGGCGGTGGTGGAAGCCGTTCTGCGAGGCGATCGGGCGCGCTGACTGGCGAGACGATCCCCGCTACAACCAGCTTCCCGACCACTACGAGCATCGTGAGGAGATTATCCAGAAGCTCGATGCGCTGTTCCTCGAAAGGGACCAGTGGGAATGGGTGGAGTTTCTCTGCGGGCAGGGTCTCCCGTGCGCGCCGATCCAGGACTACGCCCAGATCATCGAGGACCCGCAGGTGATTGCGAACGAATACGTGGTGGAGTACGACCACCCGTCAGGCGAGCGTCGCAAAATCGTCGGGCCAGCGGTGCAGTTGGAGCGCAGCCCTGGTTCAGTCCGCAGCGGCGCGCCGGAGTACGGCCAGCACACCGAGGAGGTGCTGCTGGAGTTTGGCTTCGACTGGGATGAAATCGCCCACCTCCAGGCGGTCGGGGCAATCGGAGGGCGTTAGCGCGAGCCGGGCACCAGGCCGCGTACCGCTGTCTCGATCGCGTAGACGGACGTTCCCGCGGTCATGAACAGCGTGGAAAAGTCTTCGCCGCCGAACGTGAGATTCGCCGCGTGCTCCGCGAGTTCGAACACCCCGAGGTATTCCCCGGCAGCCGTGTGCACGGACACGCCTCCCGCGCCCGTCGTCCAGAGCCGGCCCTCGGCGTCGACTTTCATGCCATCTGGCGCCCCACGGCGTGGGTCTTCGTGTTGGTCAACGAAAAGCGAGCGGGCTCCGAGTGAAAGATCGCCCGCAACCTCGTAGGCCCAGATCAGCCGCTCCTGCGAATCGCCGATGTAGAGGGTCTTCTCATCCGGAGAGAAGGCGAGGCCATTCGGCTGGGTGTATCCCGTGCCTACGACGAGGTGCAGAGAGCCGTCCGGGTCAATGCGGTAGACGCCCTGGAAATCGAGCTCCTGGGTTTGGCCCGGCGAACCGAAGGCCGGGACGCGTCCGGTATCCATCCCGTACGTCGGGTCCGTAAAGAAGATGGAGCCCGATGAGTGGATGACCACGTCGTTCGGACTGTTCAGCTTCTTTCCGTCCCAGGCGTCGGCGAGCGAAGTAGTGACAGTCGGAGTCGCGTAGTGGCCGCGGGAGACGCGCCGTCCGCCGTGTTCACAGACGACGAGGCGCCCTTCGGAATCGAGCGTCATGCCGTTCGACCAGCCGCTCGGCCGCCTGTAGGTCTCAGCCGACGTTTGTCCTGGGCGCCAGCGGTGCATGTGGTTGCCAGGGATATCGCTGAACACCAGCGCGTTATCGGTAGGAATCCAGATCGGCCCTTCAGTGAAGCCAAATCCGCCGCAGAGCTTGCGCTCCTCGCCGATGAGAAGTTTCGAGATGCCGTTATCGTCTTCGATTCGCATAGCCGCGGGATTCTGTCACAACGGAAGATCCGCCGAAAGGATGAGCGCGGAGGCGTTGCGGGCTCCTGCGGCTAACAGTAGGATAGGGGGGTACCCTATAGGAGGTCTGAAACTTGACCCCCGAGACACGCAAACAGGCGCTCCGGCGCATGAAGATCATCTCCTGCCAGGTGCAGGCACTTTAGAAACAGCTCGAGGACGACCGCTACTGCATGGACATCCTGGACCTTTCGCTCTCCATTCAGCGGGCACTCCGCAGCCTGGACGCGCTCGTCATTGAAGGCCACTTGCGCACCCACGTCATCGAAATGCTGACGGGCGGCGAGCAGGACAGGGCCGTCGCCGAACTACTTCGCCTCTACAAGGTCCAGGGACCGGCAGAGGCTTAGCCAAACACCCCCAAGGAGAATCCCATGGCAACCCAGACCATCGAACTGAGCATCACCGGCATGACCTGCGACCACTGCGTCCGCTCGGTCACCAACGC
>CAZKZR010000113.1:0-8075 GCA_964557245.1 uncultured Anaerolineaceae bacterium
GATTGCGGCTTTCGGCGGGTCGAGCTTGGCCCCAGGGAAGCTGGCGCTTAACGGGTGCCTGCTGCCGGTCGTGTGACGATCGCCCCAGCGCCATGCCGCGGGGTCCGGCCCCGCCAATGCCGCAGCGTCGGACCAGGCGTTCTCCAGTGCAGCCGTCAGAACATCCGCCCACTCCCGGCCCGCTGGCGGCTGGACACCCTCGTCCAGTCGCGCGACGTATTCCGCAATCAGCCCCGCCGCGATTCGACCGAGCCCTGGGTTCGGGTCGGTGGTGAGCCACTGCCAGTTCGCCTCGCCGATAACCGGCGAAAACAACTCCCGCATTAATGCCCGCCGGAAATAGGCATAGACCAGCGGCTCCGCCCGCTCCGGCTGGAGGTCGCCGTCGAACCCCGCGAGCAACTTGCGCGCGCGTTCTGCGTCGCCGCTGAACGGCCCATGCTGGGCGAGGAACGAGCACCATTTTCGCGCTGGCCGCGAGACCTGGTCGTTCTGGAATCCGGCAACCTGTTCCGGTCGCAGCGTCTCACCCGTCCCCAGCAGTTCCACCAGTCTGTCGGCGCGCGCTGGTGATGCGAAATAGGCGCTGATGTATGGCTCGTCGCCGGGGATCACCCGCTGGTTCGCGGTCGAAACGAAGCCTCCCGCCGGGTTCACCACCGAGGGCAGCTGTTCGAACGGCACCGTGCCGATCCACTCGTGCTCCCCCGTCCAGCCAGGCACCGGCAACCGTCGGCCCGCCTTCGAAGCGCGAATCGGAAGTTCTCCTCGGACCATGAACCCGATGTTGCCGCTCGAGTCTGCTGCGACGAGGTTGTTTACCGGGTCCACCCATGTGCGTTGCGCTTCGAACAACGCCTGGACGTTTCGCGCAACAACCGTGGCGCGCAGGCCGTCGAACGGCCGTTTGCCGCCCGTGTTCGCCGTGTACCTCAGCGCAATCGCGGCTCCGCTACGCGGGTCTCCGTGGACAATCGGGCCATGCCGCGTCGCCCACGTCTCGACCGTTTCGCTCGCGCCGCCGCGCACCCGGATCGCATGCGATCGGCGGGTCGCCTCCGCCCACCCGTGCTCTGTCCGGTAGCGCTCGCCGTCGGCGCCTTCGAACTTCTCGATGAAGAGGTCCTGGTAGTCCGCCTGCGTATGGGTGATGTTCCATCCAACCTGCCCGTTGAACCCGAAGTGCGGAAAACCGGGAAATCCCGCGAAGGTTGCGCCGCCCACGTTGAACGAAGGACTCGAAACATTCACCTGCCAGTAGGCGTTAGGCACGTCCAGGGCCCGGTGCGAGTCGTTGCAGAGGACTGGCTTGCCCGTCGTGGTACGCCCGCCGCTGACCACCCAGGAATTCGACCCCGCCTCAATTTCGGCGACGAAGCCGAGGTGCTCCGCGCACGCCGCAATCTCATCATTCGCCTCGGTATACAGCTGGCTGATGGCGCCCCCAGGCGGGACGATGACAGCACTGCCCTCCGGCGGAAGGAACTGGAGCTGCCGCCAGGCTTCCGGGCCGACCCTCGCGAGAAGGCTCGCGCAGGCCATCTTCCACTGCCACAGCCCCATCAGGACGTGGCGGATCTTGAATACCGCCAGCGACTGCCAGGGCTCCCACGGGTCGGCCGCTATTACTGTGAGAGCGTACTCAGGCGGCAGGTCTTGCCCGCTGGCCAGAAATTCGTTCACTCCCGCGCTGTATGCCTTTAACATCTCCTGGACTTCGCCGGCCATGACCTCGAAGTCGGCTCGCGCGGCCTCTTCCAGGTTTAAGCGTTTGGCCATCCTGTCGGCGGGTAATCCCGCCGTTCCGGCAGCTTCGGACCAGCGTCCCACCGCGCGCCGCCGGTCGTATTCCATCTGCCAGAGCCGGTCTTGCGCTGATGCGAAGCCCTGCCCGAACCAGGCGTCGTGCTCTGTGGCCGCTTCAATGTGGGCGATCCCGAGGGCGTCGCGTGAGATGGAAATAGGTGCGTTCAGTTCAGGGCAGGTCAACCGGCCATTCATGGCCCGATTCTGCCCTACTTGGCGCGACTTCGCTGGCGGTACCGGTCGCGGTGGGGCCGCGGGGCCGCGGCCGGTTTCTTCGGGGGTGGAGCCCCGACGAGGGCGTACGGCCAGAGCAATGCGATTGCTTTGGCCATTTCCACCGCGACTTCGCGGCCCAACTCACCCGTCAGGTGCTCGAAGGCATAGGTGCGGTGGAGCCGCCGCCAACTCGCGGTCCATTCCTCCAGCTCCCAGGCCGGGCCCAGCGCGGCCTGGATCTCGCTGGCCCGGTCGGCGACGCACTGCGCCCACTGCTCGTTCTGCTCCGCCGGTCCCTCAAAGTGCAGCCCGAGCTCGATCAAGGACCGGGTTGGCTGCGGCTGCAATTCGAAATGAGCCTGGGGGTTGTCCCAGAACAGTTGGAGAATAGTCCACATAACCTTTCGTTCAGGCTTCGGGACGTCGCTCGGAAGAGCCGCAATGGCAAGGTCTTCCACGTAGAACAGGAACTCGCGAGCCTGCATCCGGCCGGCTTTCGTGGGCATAGCCCGAAGTCTACGGCCTGTACGATCTTCGGGTGTTGCTACACTCGTTTCATATGCGCCGCACAAAGATCGTCTGCACCCTTGGCCCGGCATCGCTTCATCCAGAAACCATCGCGGCCATGATTCGCGCGGGAATGGATGTCGCCAGGCTCAACGCGAGCCATGGGTCGCCCGAAAGCCATGGCGAGGCCATCAGCCTTGTGCGCAGCGTCGCCGAGCAGTGCCAGAAACCGGTCGGGATCTTGATGGACCTCAGCGGCCCGAAGATTCGCACGGGCGAGACGGAGTACTCGCGAGCCCTTGAACTCATTCCGGGCAGGGAGATCAGGCTCACCATCGAGGAAGTGCCGGGCACGGAACGGCTGCTCACCGTGGAGTACCCGCGGCTCACGGAAGACGTCCTCGCCGGCGAGCGCGTCCTCCTGGACGACGGCAAGATCGAACTCGAAGTCCTGCGCTCGTCACCCGAAGGACTGGACTGCCGCGTCCTGACCGGGGGGCTGTTGACCTCGCATAAGGGTGTGAGTTTCCCCGCGACCAACCTGACCGCTGCCGCGCTCACAGACTCCGACCGCGAATACATTCGCTTCGGCGTTGGTGCAGGCGTCGATTACTTCGGGCTGAGCTTCGTGCGCGACGCCGACGACATCGCGCGGACCCGGGACTTCATCACCAGCTTGCGCTCGGATACCCCCATCATCGCCAAGATCGAGCGGCGCCAGGCAGTCGATAACCTCGATGACGTGCTGGCGGAGGCCGATGGCGCGATGGTCGCGCGAGGGGATCTTGGGGTCGAACTGCCGCCTGAGGATGTCCCGGTCCAGCAGCGGCGGATCATCGCTGCTGCCGCCCGTAACAAGATCCCCGTCATCACAGCGACCCAGATGCTCGAATCGATGGTGGACTCGCCTCGGCCCACGCGTGCGGAAGCTTCGGACGTGGCAAACGCTGTCTGGGACATGTCTGATGCGCTCATGCTGAGCGAGGAGACAGCCGTCGGAAAGTACCCGGTTGAGGCGGTGGCCATGATGGACCGCATCATTCGTCGCGCCGAGGCCGCCACGGCCGAGTTCGACCGCGAAGTGATGACCCCGCCGGACACCGATGACCATTCGTACGTGGTCGCCCTCGCCGCCCGCCGAATCGTGGAATCAGATGACAATATGAAAGCGGTGGTGTGCTTCACGAACAGCGGGTACACCGCCCTCCTGCTGAGCAAGGTGCATCCCAACGCGCCCATCTTTGCCGTCTCGCCTTCAGAGGCGGTGAGCCGCCGCCTGGCGCTCGCCCGTGGGGTGACGCCGGTCCGCAGCGACCTCGTGCACACCTCGGAGGCACTCCTCAAAGTGGTGGATGAAAAGCTCGTGCAGGGGCGCTACATATCGCCCGGCGAAGAAGTCGTTGTCGTGGCCAGCCTGCCCGTCAGCACCCAGGGCACCACGAATTTCCTGAAGTTACACCGGGTCGGCGAGTCCGCGGGCTACGCTTAACGCCCGATGCCCACTGCCGGGGTGGGCAGAACACCCAGGTTGCCGGTGGGGATCGTCGGGATCACAGACTCGCCTTCGACCCAGATGCGAAGGAGCACGCCCGTGGGGGCGCCGCGTTCCTGGATCCTGGCGATGTTCGCATTCGGATTGGGCTTCGGTTTCGACCCCGATGGGAAGACGTACGCGTCGAAGTGGACTGTTTCCCCGTCCACCGTGCGCTTGAGGGAGATATTCGCGGAATCGTTCGCGAGGCTCACTGGCTTCCCGGCTGGCGGGGAAACGCGCGTCCAGCCGGCGTTTCCTGCGTCCGAGAGCAGCGCCCTGGCCGTTGCTTCGACCGAATCGGTAGCGGCGTAGGCCGTGTTCAGTTCCGCTTCGCGCGGGATGTCGCCGGACTTGCAGTGGCCCACCGAGCGATACACCTCGTCCAGTGACGGGGAATCGTCGGGGAGGAAGGGCTCCAGGTCTTTGGAGGTGAGATGCGACGAGTCGCAGTCGTCGCTCCCGCCGTTGATCGCGTGCTCCATCATGGCCGGAACTGCGCAGCGAAACGCTCCCAGGCCGAGGACGAGCACGGCAATGCCGAGGAACGCGGATCGCATCGGTGTCAGGCCGCGAGCGCGTCCATCCGGGGCTGTTCGCGCCGGCGGAGCGGCTTCGTCTCTTCGAGGTCGCGGAGGACATCCGTGGCGTAGAGCGATTCGAGGTCGTACTGGTGCACGCGCGCCGTCACGGCGACGTCAAGCATCTGCCGCCCGTCGCTGACGGAAATCGTGCCTGGGACCCGCTTCAGGTAGATGTACGACTGCTCGAGCGTGCATTCCACGAGCATCACGCAGAAGCGGGCGCCGCCGAGATGCGCGAGGAAGTCGGAGCTCCGCGTGAGTCGCTTCAGGACGTCCACGAGGCTGTTCACAGCCCGGTCGGCGAAGTCTTCGCCACGCCGCTCGCGCACCGAATCAATGTTTTCCAGCGAAAGTTGGATCAGCACGAATGGTGCGTTGTGCGTTCGCGCCCGCGGCATCTCGCGTCGCAGTTCAGCCAGGACGTAGTTGCGATTGGGAAGGTTATGAAACTCGCTCAGGTAGGCCGCGCCATGGAGCTTGGTGCTCACACGCCGCCAACTTTTCGATCCCAGCCAGCCTGCGAGGAACAGGTTGACGTTTACCACGACGAACAACAGGCAGAACGCGACCGAAACGATGATGTTGGAAGTCGAGGCATGCCGCACCGTCTGGCTCACCTGCACGGCGAGGACCAGCCCCCAACCCACCAGCAGCGCAGCCCGGATCAGGTGCTTTCGCGTCTCGTGAGTCCGCTGCTGCTCAGTGCTCTCCGGGGCTTGCTCATTTCCCTGCATACATTGTCCTCACTAACGGATATCGGCAGGTGGCTGCGCCAGCATCAGGCCGCGCCGGCCTCTTGCCTCGCCTCTCCATCCGTTTCCCCGTGGTGCGCCGTGTACCAGCGGGGCGCGCGCGATGTCACGTGCAGCAAGAACGCTCGCGCCTTCTCCTCGATGGTGGCGATTCCGCCGTGCACCTTGTTAATCGCGATGTCCACTGCAGGGGGCACCGCCGCGACCGCTTTGCGGTCGTCATCGCGAGTCCAGTCGAACCCGCAGGCCAGTCCTTCGCGGTTGCATGCGAGGTCCGCGGCCGCGATCAGGTCGCCCATCGTGCTAATCGAATGCACACCCTTCGCGGGATGGTGGTCGCGGATCGCTGATACCAGCGAATCCGGGAACTTCCAGCGCTGGGCGAGGCGCGCGCCAACGTGTTCATGCCCAATCTCGAACACGGCCAGTTCCGATTCCCGGTACTTCATCCCTTCGTGGTTCACCAGGTCCACCACCTCTCCGAAGAGCTGCGGCTCGGCCAGCATCATCGCCAGCTTTCCGACGTCGTGGAGCACTCCGGCGGTGAAGGCGTCTTCCGGGCGCGTCAGGCGAGTCTCCCGCGCTATCAATTCCGCTACGAGGCCCACGGCGACGGAGTGCGCCCAGAACAAGTCCTGGTCGAATCCCCCGCGCTCCAGCTCCGGCACTTTGAAGGCATCGATGATGGCCGAGGAAATCGCCACCGAGCGCACCGTCCGCATCCCGAGGAGGATGACTGCTTCGCGGACATTGGAAATGCGCCGCGCGTAGCCGTAGTACGCCGAGTTCGAGAGCTTCAGCAGCTTCGAAGTCAGCGCCTGGTCCGAGCTGATCACGGTGGCGAGGTCCATCGCCGCCGACCGTTCGTCCTCAGCCAGTTGAATGGCCTTGGTCGCCACGCTTTTGAGCGGCGTCAGGTCCGTGGTCCGATTCACGATGATGCGCAGGCGATTCCGCGCTTCCTGTTCGAGAGGTACGGATTCGATGGTCACGCGGCACTCCTCTGTTCGTCACTCTCTGTGTCTTCGCTCACCACCCGGTTCCGCCCCATGCCCTTGGCCGCATACAGACGGTCATCGGCAACTCGGAGCGCTTCGTTGAGGCTGTCAGCACACGAAGGTATGGCAGCAACGCCCCCGGAGATCGTGATGTTGAGCGTCAACCCGTCTCCCGCATAAACCCTCAGCTTCTCGATGGCGAGTCGGGCCCGCTCCGCAAAGCCCTTCACCGCCGCCAGGTCCGCTCCCGGCAAGAACGCCACGAACTCTTCGCCCCCGAAGCGCCCGACGATGTCGTTCTGCCTGGCCGTGCGCCGGAGCGCAGCGGCAATGCTCGCCAGGACGATATCCCCCACAAGGTGTCCGTAGGAGTCGTTCACCGACTTGAAATGGTCGAGATCGAAGATCGCGACCCCGAACTGCTGGTTCTCCAGGCCGGAAGCCAGCAAGGCGTCCTCGGCTGCTTCCACCGCGCTTCCCCGGCGCAGAAGTCCGGTCAGCTGGTCGTGGTTGGCCAGGTGGTCCAGCTTCGAAACCAGGTGGTTCAACTGGGCGTTCTTGCTCCGCAGGGCGTCTTCAATCTCCCGCACTTCCGAGTGGTCGCGGATGTAGAAGATTGTCCCCAGGACGCCGCCGTACCTGTCTTTCATTACCGCGGCGGAGATGGCCGCCGAAAAGGTGGCGCCGCCCTTTCGCACGGCGGGAACCTCGTAGTTCGAGACCTGGCAGTTGTAGTTGAGCTCGTCCCGGAGGCGCTGGTACGCCCGTTCGTCGCCAAGCAGCGAGCGGTAACTGCGGCCCATCACCTCGATCGGCTGGTAGCCGAACATCCCTTCGCTCGCGCCGGCGAACAGCGCGATATGTCCGGATTCATCGGTCACCACGACGCCGTCCGGGCACGCGAACAACATGAGTTGCAGCAAGTCCGGGTCTGTCAGGAGCGTGATGAAGTCGGTCTGGCCGGTCACAGGCCTCCCCGTGGGGCGGTAGTACCTTGGGTATCGGCCTTTTCCGCGGCGTCATGCAGCGGCAGATCTCGCTCGTGAAAGAATTATTCTGAGTCCAACGAATTCATCGCCATCATCCATGGTTTGACCGTCACGCGTAGCAACCCGTCAAGCACCGTCGGGTCGGCCTCCGCAATCGCGCGCGCGTCATCGAGCGAATCGGCGCGAAGCACCATCATCCCGCCCGAATCGTCGAGGAACGGCCCCCCGAACACGAGCCGGCCGGCCTCCAACTGCTCCGCCATGTATCCGACGTGGGCGCCGACGCCCGGCTGTTCGCGGAACCCAACGCCGTTCTCCCAGCGCGCCCCCGGCGTGTGAAATAAGGCGAAAAAGACGGGCGGCGGAGTGCTCATTCAATCTCCTCAGACAATGGTGTCGCCGGGCAGACCCATGCAGGAAAGGACTTCGACGGCGAAGCGCCCCGCCTTCACCCCCGGGTCCGCCGAAGTGAGTTGCGTTGCTTCGTCTTTGCCCAGGGGCATCAGCGCGATCCCGACTATTTCGCCCGCATCCATAACCGGACAGGTGAGCACCTGTTGGCCCGCTTCCCGCATCGTGAAAATATGCTTGAGGTGTTCCATGTGCAGGTGGCTGGTCGAATCGTAGTTTGCGCCGCGCCGAAGGATGACCAGCGAGTACGGTTTCGCCTTTGAGACGGCGCTCTTGATGCT
>CAZKZR010000114.1:0-8015 GCA_964557245.1 uncultured Anaerolineaceae bacterium
GGCCTGCGCACAACGTGGTCGCGCGCACTCGGGGGCTGATGCTTCGCGCCGGGCTTTCCGAAGGCGAGGCGCTGGACATCCGGCCCTGCGGTTCTATCCACATGATGTTCATGCGGTTCCCGATCGACGCGGTCTTCTACAACAAGGAACACCGGGTAACGAAAGTGGCGCAGAACGTGCGGCCGTGGACGGGGCTGGCGATGGGCGGGAAGGGCGCACACGGCGTCATCGAGATGCGCGCCGGTACGGCAGCGAACGTTCAGCCAGGGGATCTCCTCGAATTTGCCGATGCGAAGCAGGGGAGTTCCTGAG
The DNA here is from genome assembly GCA_964557245.1 of uncultured Anaerolineaceae bacterium. Lineage (GTDB taxonomy): Bacteria > Chloroflexota > Dehalococcoidia > Tepidiformales > Tepidiformaceae > Amarobacter. Next base: position 313 of record CAZKZR010000114.1, read on the forward strand.
AGAGGGATCGGCGCCCGGATTCGATACTGGATCTGGACGTTGAAGTGAGGTGTAGGGATGCCGCCAGGTAAGGGGTTCTACGGTCCGAAGTACCGGGACAACGGTTCGAAAGACAAGCGGATGACTCCGCTGTATCTGCTTGCGGCCGTCCCGCTGCTGGCCGTGTTCGCCTGGGTTGGCAAGTGCACGCTCAGCGGTGACTCCGCGCCACAGGAAGCTGACGCGACGCCGCAGGCTCAGACCGAGAAGCAGGTGAAGCCAACCGAGCTCCCGAAGGTAGCCCCGACTCGCGACCCCGCGAAGAAAGTTGCGGGCGAGAATGAGGGGGCGGCGGCAATTCCCGCGAATCCCGCGAAGCCGAACATCAAGGAATATCTGATCGCGGGCAGCAAGCGGTTCGAGCTTCCGCTGAGCGTCCACGCCGGGGTTGAAGACTACTTCGGAAGCGCGCGAGCGGACGGAAAGGTCCACTCCGGGGTCGACTTCTCGCTGACCGGGTTGAAGAACGTGCCGGTGGAGTCCGCATGCGAAGGCATCGTTTCCGAAGTCGGGACTGATGAATCGCTTGGAACGCACGTGATCGTGGATTGCGGCGGCGACTTCAAGGCTGTCATCGGCTGGCTCGCGAGTGTGCGCGTCGGCAACGGGAACAACGTCTCCAAGTCCACTGTCGTCGGCGTGGGTGAGGACGACGGATTCGTCCACGTGGAAGTGCGGTACAAGGACGTGCCCCTGGACCCGAAGGACTTCATGCAAATCCCGGGGAAGGAAGTTATCCCGTGGACACCGACGCCGACGCCTACGCTGCGCCCCGGCGAAACCGCGACGCCCGAGCCAACTGAAACACCGACGCCGAACCCTACGGCTACAGCCACTTCGGGCAGCGGCGGCAGCACCGAGCCGCCGACCGTGGCGCCACCGCCGACGGAAACGCCGACTCCTGGCCCGCCGACTTCTACGCCGACGATTACCCCGCCGCCCACGCGGACGCCGACGCCAACGAAGACGCCGCCTCCGCCGAAGAACACGCCGACGCCGCTCCCGCGGCAGCAGTAGGCAATACGCGCGGCGGGCCGCTTGCCTGCTCGCCGCGCAGCTTCCACGATCAGTCCATGGCGCTCTACGAATACCTTTGTTCGTCCTGTGGCACCCGCACCGAAAAGCGGATGCCCATGTCTGATGTCCTCCAGCTGATTCCCTGCCCCAAGTGCGGCAAGCAGGCGAAGAAGACGATGGGCAACTGGGCTGTGGTCGGCGTGGCTCAGAGTTCCCCGGGCGACGGTCCGGCGCCGTGGGATGACGATGGCGGAGACGGCGACGGCGGCGATTTCGGCGACCTCGGCGGCGGGGCGGACCCATTTGGCGGTCATGGACATTCGCACGGCGCTGGCGGACACAGCCACTAGGTGCCAGGCGGCTACTTCCAGCCCGGCGACGAGGTAGTGGTCCGGTACCTGACACGCCTGGGCAGCGCTGTCGGGATGACCTGGCCGTATCGCGTCGTGCAGGACGACGGCGACCTGGTTGCGCTGTACATCCCCGCCGGAAGCACCTTCATGCGCTGGCACAGCCCTGAGCCGGGGCGCCGGGAATTGGTCGAAGGTGAATGGCGCCGCGACGTGCTGCGCTTGATGTTTCCCGGGAAGGGCTACTCCATCTGGTTATTCTGGGAGGGGGAAGGGCGGCCGTTCACGACCTATTACGTGAACTTCGAAGAGCCGTTCCGACGGACCGCTGTTGGTTTCGATACGAACGACCACACCCTGGACATCATGGTGAAACCTGACCTGGCGTGGCAATGGAAAGACCGGGAAGAGTTCGATGCGCTGGTGGCCAGCGGCAACTTCTCGAGTGAGTTCGGGCAGAGTATCGAAGAGGCGGCCCGTGAAGTCCTTCAGATGATTGAACGCAGGTCTGCGCCGTTTGACGGTGGTTGGGCAACATGGGCGCCGCCGGCCGATTGGACGCTGCCCGTGCTGCACGCGCGGTGGCGGGACGAGCCGGCCATCGCGTGGGAGCGGCGGGCCTGGGCTTACCCTCTCGCCAATTCCGCTGGTTAGTCGCGTGCGAGAGCCATTGTGCGCGCGCGGGGCTGCGTTTGTGGGAGCGTTCCGACTCCAGGCGTCGTGGTTGGAGCGACCGCCGTCGATGTGGGGCTCGGGGAGGAGGGAGAGGTAGGCGAGGGTGTAGGGGTCGCGGTGCCGCCGCCGGGGTAGGCCGCCTGAAGGCCCGAAATGTCGTCCGCGGTGAGGGTCCTCTTCGCTATACCGCTGGCGAGACTGGGATACATAACGGCTGTCGATTGAGCAGAGTGGCCAAGCCCAGCCGCGTGCCCGAGTTCATGCAAGATTGTCGACCGAATGTCGTATCTCCCCGGCTGCGGCTGGTCGGAGGCCGACCATGTCGCGGCATCGGCATCGAGCCGCATATCGAATTCCATGAGCGGGGCGTTTGCGCCCTGGGTGGGATTCCACACGGTGCAGGTTTGCCCGAGGGTTACGCCCGGCAATGGCTCGAACTGGACAGTGTTCTGGCCATCGAGCGAGATGCTCTGTCCACATGCCCCAACGATTCCCGATCCCGCGCCGGACCAGACGAACGAAAAGGTGGACGGTGTAACAGCGTTCCAGGTGGAGATGGCCTCCTGGAGGATGCCAGCCATGCCATATTCGGCGGGCTGTCCGGCGGAGTTGTAGCGGACGGTCACGGGCATCGCCGTGCTGCTCCACTTGTGCGCGTTGACCAGGTACTGAGCGCTCACCTCCGACGTTTCCTCATCGACCGCGACCGACCCGTCTTCGCTGCGATAGAACGTGTGCGTGATCACGAGCAGCGTCTGCGGTTCATCGGACGCTCGTGCGGGGCGGGAGGCCAGGACGAGCGCGAGACCGGCGCCAGCAAGACCGAGAACAAGCAGGAGGAGGGGGATACGGCGGGGACCGCCATGGGAGCGTGCCAACATTGCGCGATAGAGTCGCAGATTTCCTCTAACGGTCGAAACAGACAAAAGGCCCGGCAAAGTTGCCGGGCCGTAGTGCTTGTGCCGTGGTGTGGACTACTCGCCGAACGAGAAGTCCGCGTCCTGGCAGTCCTTGTTGTTGTCCGCGATCTTGGAGAGCCGGTCGGCGGCGTCCTTCGGTGGGTCCGGGAAGGGCTCGTCCTGAGTGAAGATGTCCGCCTCGAGGTCACCCTTCTTCAGCGCGGCGACTGCGTCGTCGAGCTTGTCGGAGGCATCAGAGTGCCAGTCCTTGAGGTCCTTCGGCGGCTTGGCCTTCTGGAACGCGTTGGCGAAGTCCTCGAAGGGGTCGGCGAGCTTCTCGGCTGCCTTCTTCGGGTCTGTGACGCTGGCGAGGTCGGCGGTGGCCTTCTCCAGGTCCTTGGAGAACTGGGCTCCGGCCTTGCAAATGTCGGCTACGAACTTCTCGTCGCTGCCGGTCGCGCCGCTGGTTGATCCGCCCGAATCGTCGTCATCGTCGTCGCCGCCGCAAGCGGCGAGGGCCAGGCTCGCGACCGCGACCATCGCGATGCACAGATAGAGGGTCCACTTCTTCAAACTCATAGGTTTCCTTTCGTCCTACCCCGCGTCCGGCATTTTGGGGTCAGGTAAGGCTTGGACGCCAGCAGGCGAAACCATTAAGGCAGGCGATTCGGGCACTCAAGTGTGCTCCGGCTAACAGAAAAGGCGCCCAATTGGGCGCCTTTTCAAAGTTGCAAGAGTGAGGACTAGATTTCGAGCATCTGCGCAACGCGCTCGCGGTGGAAATCGCCGTCGCCCCAGAAGAGTTCCGCGCGCTTCTGGCGGCGGAAGAACAGCTGGATGACATAGTCCTTGGTGAAGCCGATGCCGCCGTGGATCTGCTGGCCGTGAGCGACCACGCGTCGGCTGGCGTCAGAGCACCAGGCCTTGGCCATAGCGGTGTCCATGTCGGCGCTGTCTTCGCCTTCGCTGGTTGCCCAGGCGGCCTTGTACATGATGAAGCGCATGCCATCGACGTCGGTCACCATGTCGGCGGCCTTGTGCTGGATGGCCTGGAACGAACCGATCGGGCGGCCGAACTGGACGCGCTCCTTGGCGTAGTTCACGGAGATCTCGAAGTCGCGCTGGGCGAGACCGACGAGGTAGGCGCACTCAAGGCAGGTTGCCATGTTGCGCAGCTGAGCGGAGGTCTTGTCGTCCATGTCGATGACATCGGCGGCGGCGACCTTGACGTCCTTAAGGACGACTTCGGCCTGCTTGTCGCTGGCGATGGTCTTGAGGACGGTCACGGAGACGCCGGACTGGTCGCGTGGGACGATGAAGGTGCTCAGGCGGCCATCGGGTTTCCAGGCGACGACGTGCAGGTAGTCCGCGACGTGCGCATCCGGGACGAAGAGCTTCGTGCCGTTGAGGACGAAGTCGGAGCCACTCGCTGCGGCCTTCATCTCGATGCCTTCGCGGTCCCAGCGGCCGCTCGGCTCGGTGATGGCGTAGGTGTGGATGGCGGAGCCATCGGCGATCTTCGGGAGGTACTTCGACTTCTGGTCAGCGGTACCGGCGGTGATCAGTTCGGCGGCGCAGACGGCGTTCGGGATGAACGGGCCGGGGACAAGAGCGCGGCCGAATTCTTCGACGAGGACGCAGAGGTCGAGGAAGGAGAAGCCGGCGCCGCCCTGATCCTCGGGGATCATGAGGCCCTGCCAGCCGAGGTCGGCCATTTTCTTCCAGAGGGCGGGGCTGTAGCCCTTGTCGTCCTCTTCCATGGCGCGTACGTGCTCTTCCGGGCATTCCTTTTCGAGGAATTCGCGGGCGGAGTTCTTCAGAAGTTCTTGTTCTTCGCTGAGGCCAAGATCCATGCGGTTTACGTGTCCCTTTCGAATGTAGGGCCGCGCGTTTGGGCGCGACCGGGCCGACTCACCAGAGGCGAGCAGACGCTGTGCGGGCGGGATTGTAGCAGGATATTTCGCGGGCTGCGAACTACCCGGATACAAACGGTTCGGACCGCCGCGCCGTGTCCGTTTGACCGGTCAGGTCAGCTCTTACGCGCGCTCACAAGCATGAAGGTCGGGCGATCCCGCTCTTCGGCGAGTTCTGGACGCGCCGCGAGTTGATGGTCCGTTGGACCCCACTCGACCAGCTCCAGGAGTTGGAATCCCGAGTTCAGAAGGGTGTTGATGTAGGTGGCGGTTGTCCGGTGCTGTTTGATGACGCCGGGCATGAACCAGTTGCGGCTGCGGTCGCCTTCGATGAGATAGCTGTCGATCGGCCATGCGTTCCGGCCGCCGGCCAGCTGGAGCCAGCCATCGCCGGCAGGGTCGATGGGCGCCGTGAACATGGGATGCTCGACGGAGAACACGAAGCGGCCGCGAGGCACAAGCGCGGCCGCAACCTCGGTCCACAGGCGTGGTAGGTCTCGCAGGTAATGGAAGGCGAGCGAGCTGTAGACGAGGTCGAACGACGCCGGCGCCAGGGTCAGTTCGTCGAGGTCCGCCTGGCGGTAGGCGATGGTATCCGGGCCACCCATCGCCCGCGCGCGGTCCAACATGTTCGCGGACAGGTCGATGCCGAGAACGCTCGCGGCGCCTTCCTCCGCCGCCCAGCGGCAGAACCAGCCCATGCCGCAGCCGAGGTCGAGGACACGCGTCCCCGCAATCGGAGGGAGCAGCGCCTTGAGTGCCGGCCACTCCGGGGCTCCGGCAAGGCCGTGCAGCGAGCGCGGGAGGTTGCTGTAGCCTGCGAAGAAGTTGGCGTCGTCGTAGATGTTCTGGGCCACTGGCGGCGCCGGCTCAGTCCGCCTTCGCGGATCCGACGATGATGTCCTGCACCACCGCGGGGTCCGCGAGGGTGGTCACGTCGCCGACGTTTTCCGGCTCGCCTTCGGCGATTTTGCGGAGGATGCGGCGCATGATCTTGCCCGAGCGCGTCTTCGGCAGGCCTTCGACGAACTGAATCTTGTCGGGCGTGGCAATGGGGCTGATGTCCTTGCGGACGGCGTCGCGGAGTGACTTCGCGAGCTCTGGCGAGCCCTTGTAACCAGCGTTGAGGAGCACGTAGGCATAGATGCCGGTGCCCTTGACGTCGTGCGGATAGCCGACGACGGCCGCTTCCGCGCAGGCTTCGTGCCCGACGAGCGCGCCTTCGATTTCGGCGGTGCCCAAGCGGTGGCCGGCGACGTTGAGGACATCATCGACGCGGCCGGTGATCCAGTAGTAGCCGTCCTTATCGCGGTGGCAGCCGTCGCCGGTGAAGTACTTGCCGGGGTAGGCGGCCAGGTAGGTCATGATGAACCGGTCGTGGTCTCCGTAGACGGTGCGCATCATGCCCGGCCAGGAAGCCTTCATGCAGAGGCGGCCGGTGACGTTGTTGCCTTCGATTTCGGCGCCGTTCTCATCGACGACGCAGGGCTGGACGCCGAAGAACGGGAGCGAGCCCGAACCGGGCTTCATCTCGGTGGCAGCGGCGAGGCCGGTGATCATGTGCCCGCCGGTTTCGGTCTGCCAGTAGGTGTCGACGATGCTGCAGCGGCCTTCGCCGACGACGTTGAAGTACCAGCGCCAGGCCTCGGGGTTAATCGGCTCGCCGACGCTGCCGAGGACGCGCAGGCTGGTGCGCTTGTAGGGAGTGACGAAGCTATCGCCTTCGCGCGCGATTGCGCGGATGGCCGTCGGCGCGGTGTAGAGGATGGTGATGCCGAGGCGGTCGACCATGTCCCAATAGCGGCCGGCGTTGGGGTAGGTCGGGATGGATTCGAACATAACGCTGGTCGCGCCGTTGGCGAGTGGGCCGTAGACGATGTAGCTGTGGCCGGTGATCCAGCCGACGTCGGCGGCGCAGCAGTAGATGTCGTCTTCGCGCAGGTCGAAGACGTACTTGTGGCTGACCATGGTGTGGAGGAGGTAGCCGGCCTGGGTGTGGAGCACCCCCTTCGGCTTTCCGGTGGAGCCGCTGGTGTAGAGGATGAAGAGCGGGTCTTCGCTGTCCATGCTTTCAGGCGCGGCTTCGGCGGGTTCGGCGGCGAGGGCGTCATGCCACCAGACGTCGCGGCCTTCGGCCATCCCAACGGCCGCGCCCGTGTGCTTGAAGACGATGTTGAACTCGATGCTGTGGCCGGGTTCCTGCAGCGCCTCGTCGACGTTTGCCTTGAGCGGAACCGGTCGCCCGCCGCGCTTGCCTTCGTCCTGGGTGATGATGGCCTTGCAGAGGGAGTCGTCGATGCGGTCACGGATTGAACGGGGGCTGAAGCCGCCGAAGATGACGGAATGCACCGCGCCGATCCGGGCGCAGGCGAGCATTGCGACGGCGAGCTCGGGGACCATGCCCATGTAGATGGCGATGCGGTCGCCCTTCTTGACGCCTCGCTTGCGGAGGGCGTTCGCGAGTCGGCAGGTCTCTTCGTACACCTGCCGGTACGTCATAGAGCGCGTCTGGCCTGGCTCATCGCCTTCCATCAGTAGCGCGACCTTGTCGCCTTTCGCGGCAAGGTGGCGATCGAGGCAGTTCACGCTGACGTTGAGCTTGCCGCCGAGGAACCAGGCGATTTTGCCGGCGCGAAGGTCTTCTTCGCAGACCTTGTTGAACGGAGCGTCCCAGGTGATGAACTGGTTAGCCATCTCCGACCAGAATCCGTCGCGGTCCTCGATGCTGCGCTTGTAGAGCTTCTCGTACTCTGCCTGGGAGGCAACGAGCGCGCCTTCGCGCACGCGGGCGGGGGGAGCGTATTTCTCAT
>CAZKZR010000115.1:0-7963 GCA_964557245.1 uncultured Anaerolineaceae bacterium
GTTGAGTCATCGAGCAGGGTCTCGTCTCCGCCGACCTGGATGTAGATCGGGGCAAGCCCGCGGTAATCGCCGTGGAGGGGCGCGGCGAGCGGGTCGCGGGGGTGGGTGCCTTCGCCGAGGAATTGGGCGGCGGTGCCCTGGAGCGCATCCCGCTGGATGAGCATGTCGATCTTCGCGTTCGTTTCCATGGAATCGCCGAGGCCTTCCATATCCGTCCAGGGCGAGAGCGGGACGGCGGCGGCTGGCTGGGGGAGGCCGTTCTCCCTGATCGAGAGCAAGGTGGCGAGGGTGAGGCCCCCGCCAGCTGAATCGCCGGAGATGGCGATGTGGTCCGGTGTGAAGCCCTGGGCGAGGAGCCAGCGGTAGGCATTGGTAGAATCGGTCACAGCGGCGGGATGCGGGTGTTCGGGTGCGAGACGGTAATCGAGGCTGAGGGCGCGGCAGCCGGTGGTGCGCGCAAGGTGGCCCACGAGGCGCTGGTGGGTGGCCGGCGAGCCGCCGACATAGCCGCCGCCGTGAAGGTAGAGCACCACCCGGTCCATCGCGGCGCCGGCGGGGTCGTTCCAGAAGGCGCGGCAACCACCCGCATACGCTTCGCTGACGGCCACGCCCTCGGGGAGGGTGGCGGCGCTGGACATCATAGATAGGGCGGCACGCTGTCCCTCAAGGGTGGGCGCAGCGCCGCCAGCCGCTGCCATTGAGTCGCGGAACATTTTCATCATGTCCCTTGCTGCCTGGGCTTCCGGGCTTGCCATACGAACCACCTCGCGAGAGCGGGGCGTAGCTGCCCCGAAGTCGTCAGTCTAGGCGCGCAAAAGCGGCTTTGCATTTACCCATTAGGGCTGCTCGCGGCCGGTCGCGGCTGATGCGTTGGGAGCGTGGTGGAGATTGGACGGGGTTGCGACCCGCTTCCTTCGTGCGCGGTTCAGGAGAGAACTGCTTGCAAAGATAACTGTACAGTTATATAGTTACGGAGATGGTAGAACTTGTCCCTCCCCAAATGCTCGAACACGTCGCCGGACGCTTCCGTGTGCTCGGAGATGCACGGCGGCTGGCAATCCTCCGGGAGCTGCTGCAATCGGAAGAACTGAGCGTGGGCGAGTTGGTTAGCCGGCTGGAGACGACCCAGGCCAACGTGAGCAAGCACCTCGGTGTCCTGCTCCAGGCGGGGATCGTGACTCGCCGAGCATCCGGCACTTCGGCCTATTACTCCGTGACGGATCCGTCACTGGGGGCGCTGTGCGACCTGGTTTGCAACCGGCTTCGCGAACAGAGCGCCGAGCACGCACGAATCCTGAGCAGCGCCTAGCGGGGCCCCAAGCGCCGAATGGGCGCCGCTGTTTTTATATCCGATAAATCACTGCATGTTCATGGAGTAATCAATGCATCAACCACCTCTCGCACGGCTTGGCGGCTGGACACACCAGCACCGGCTGATGGTCATCGTCCTATGGGCGGTCTTTGCCGCCGGGCTGGGAATCTTCGCGCCGAAACTGGAACACGCGCTCTCGGGAGCGATGTGGGAAGTGAACGGAAGCGATTCGCTGGCGGCCCGGCAGGTCATCGATGAGCAGTTCGGCGGCATGTCATCGCAGTCGGCGGCCGTGGTGCTGCACAGCGACTCGTTGGCGCCCGATGCTCCAGCGTTCCAGGAACGGATTGCAGCCGTCGTCGCGGAGATCGGGACCGAGAGCGCCTTCGGCCCGGCAGTTGTTCAACCAGGCCCTGACGGCCACACCGTGCTGATCCAGGCCGGCGCGCTGGTCGACCCGACCGAAGCGGTGCGGGCAGCGGAACGGCTGAACGAGCCGATCGGCGAGCTGGGCGACAAGCAGATTAGCGTGGTTCTCACGGGTTCGCCGGCGTTCTGGGGCGACTTCAACGCGGTCAACAAAGACGGAATGATGAAGGCGGAGCTCCTGACCTGGCCGGTGACGGCAGTCATCCTGGTGCTCGCGTTCGGGACGCTCGCGGCGGCGGGGCTGCCGCTGATTCTCGCAGGGGCTGGCCTGATCTCGGCGATGGGCGTGCTCTACGGCATCACCCGGTTCACGGACCTGAGCATCTGGACCCTGAACTTCGCGATGATGTTCTCGATCGCGCTGGGGATCGACTACGCGCTGTTCATCGTTACGCGTTACCGGGGAGCGCTGCATGCGACCCCGAACGACCCGGCACATGCCGCAGCGGTGACGATGGATACCGCCGGGAAGGCAGTGCTCTTCAGCGGCCTGACCGTCCTCATCAGCCTATCGGCCGTCCTCCTCGTGCCGATTCCGGCGTTCCGCTCGATGGCAGCCGGGATGATGCTCGCCGTGGCGTTCGTGCTTCTCGCCGCGTTGACGCTTCTCCCGGCTGCCCTGGGCGGCTGGATCAACCGCCTCGCCCTGCCGTGGCACAGCGTCGGCGAGCACCGGAGCGCGTACTGGGAACGGTTCGCCGAACGTCTCCAGCCGCGTTCGCTGCTGCTCGCGCTGGGTGTGACGGCCGGCCTGCTGGTGCTGGCTGCGCCGCTGCTGAACCTGGAGACGGGCATGCCGGGGATCAACGTCCTGCCGAAATCCAAGCAGGCGCGCCAGGGGTACGAGCAGCTGGCGCAGGCGTTCGGGCCGGGCGGCCCCGGGCCGATCCAGATCGTGGTCCCGAGGGACGAAGACGCGAACGCCCTGGCGACGAGGATCGCATCGATCCCGGGTGTGGCGATGGTGTTCCCGCCTCAGCAGGGCGCTGAAGGCGCGAGCCTCATCCAGGTCATCGCGAGCACCGACCCCTCGAGCAAGGACTCGTTCGAACTCATCGGCCGGCTGCGCTCCGAGTTGCCTTCGACGACGCTTGTCGGCGGGCCGGTGGCCGAAAACCACGACCTCGACAAGACGCTGCGCGACCGCGCGCCGATCGTCATCGGTGTCGTCCTGCTGCTGGGCTTCATCCTCCTGTTGTTCGCGCTACAGGCGGTGTTCATCGCCATCGCGGGCGTCGTGTTCAACCTGCTTTCGGTTGGGGCAGCGTTCGGAGTTGGGGCGCTGGCGTTCCAGCACGGATGGCTGGCCGGACCGATGAACTTCGAGAGCCAGGGCTACCTGACCTCGTGGGCGCCGCTGTTCTTCTTCGCCCTCGTGTTCGCCATATCGATGGACTACACGGTCTTCCTGCTGGCCTCGGCGCGTGAGCACTTCGAACGTTCCAGGGACGGAGCCGAGGCGGTCCGAGGGGCGCTGGCCCACACGGCGCGTCCGATTGTGGCAGCAGCCGCAGTGATGGTCGCGGTGTTCTACACCTTCGCGATTGCGGGGCCGCTGCCCATGAAAGAGATGGGGATCATCCTCGGAACGGCCGTCCTCATCGACGCACTGCTGGTCCGATTGGTCCTGGTGCCGGCCGTGCTGTACCTGGCCGGCGAGAAGGCCTGGTGGTTGCCTCGGTGGGCCGACCGCCTGCTGCCAGACGTCCGCTTCGCCCACTAGACGTTCAAGGAGACCTGCGATGACTGCAATGCACCACGAAGGATCGGAGTTCTCACGCTTCATGGCTTCCACCGGCGGGCGCGTGGCGCGGGTAGCGCTGGGACTCGCCCTCCTCGTCACCGGGCTGGTGGTAGGCGGAGGCTGGGGGCTGGCGATCGGCATCTTCGCGGTGGTCCCCATCGCGGCCGGGGTGTTCAACCTCTGTCCGATCGCCCCGGCGTGGGGCGGGCACTTCCTGGGGTCCCGGTACTGCGCGACGCCGAAGCGGAACGAGAAGTAGCCATCCGGCTGGCCAATTGGCCCCGGCCGGCCCTGATCAAGGCGCCGGCCGGGGAGGAACCTGAGATTCACACGGAGGTGTGAGATGCAACCAGTACTGTGCTTCCACGTCGAAGGTCAGCTTGGGGAAGCGGAAGCCGCGGTCCGGGCGGCGCTGCTCGAAGAGGGTTTCGGCATCCTCACGGAGGTCGACGTGACGGCGACTCTGCAGAACAAGCTGGGGGTGGCTACGAAGCCCTACAAGATCCTCGGCGCGTGCAACCCGAAGATCGCCCACCGGGCGCTTGAGGCGGAACCGAGGGTGGGCGCGTTCCTTCCCTGCGGCCTCGCGCTCTACGAAGAGGACGGCCAGACGACCGTCTGTCTCCAGGACCCGGGGCTGATTGCCGAGACGTTCCACACCGAGGGCCTGGCGGAAGCGGCGGCGGAAGCCCGGGAACGGCTGGAGGCGGCGCTCCACCGAGTGGGCGTCGCTGCCTGACACACGAGCCAGGCGCTCGGATGGCGCCTGAGAAAGGAATCTCCAGTGAAACTCCGATTCTTGTTGGTCCTTGCCACCGCCGCGTTGGTGGCAGTCGGGGCAGTCGCATGCGGCGACGATGATGACGGTGACGACGACGACACCGGTACGCCCGTGGCGTCGGCGACAGCCGCCGGCAACGCGACACAAGCCCCGGGTGCGTTGAAGGCGGCGCTCATTGAGAGCATCAACGAGGAGTACAAAGCGCACGCGACGTACCAGGCGGTGATCGACAAATTTGGCAGCACCGCTCCGTTTTCGAACATCGTGAATTCGGAGCAGAGCCACATCGACGCCTGGAAGGGGCTGCTCACCAAGTACCAGATCGCGATCCCGGAAGACACCTTCATCGGAAAGGTAGCGGCGCCAGCGAGCGTGAAGGAGGCGTGCGCGACGGGCGTGGCCGCGGAGAAAGAGGACGTGGCGCTCTATGACCGGCTGATGAAGACGGTGAAGGAGTCAGACGTGCTGGCGGTGATGCAGCAGCAGCGCGATGTTTCGCAGAACAACCACCTGCCGGCGTTCGAGCGCTGCCAATAAGCCAATTCAGAAGGCAGGTTCAGCGCGGACCGTCGCGCTCGGCCAGGTACTTCGACCAGAGGGCGTCCCTTTTGCGGGCGCCCTTTGCGTATCCCCACTGGGCGAAGAGCAACGGGCCGAAGAACTGGGCAAGGAAGTAACCGCCGATGAGGAGTTCGAGGAAGGCGAGGGCGGGGTTGCCGAGGATGCCTGGGGCCCAGAGCACCATCCAGATGAAGATTGCAGAGGCGAGAATCAGGCCGGTGAAGGCTCCGGTGTGCACCCAGCGGGCTTCGGTCGATGCCTTGGCCTTGTAGGCCTTGAGGACGTCCTGGGGGATCTCGGTTACCGCCGGGCGGTCTTCGGTGCGGGTTTCGCAGAAGGGGCAAAGCGCGTCTTCGGCGCGGAGGCGGGCGTAGCAGAAGCCGCAGAATCTGCCAGCGGCGGGGACGCGATGGGCGAGCCGCTCCTCCATCTTCTCCTGGAGGCGATCCAGGTACGGATAGGGGGACTCATAGCCCGCGGTGCCGCGGAGTTCCGGCTGTTTCGAGTGAGCGGCGGCGTCAGCCATGCACAGAGTGTAACCAAGACTGGCCGATGCGCCCGCTAAACGGGTTCAGCGATTGAGGATCACGCGGTCCAGGAAGGAGAGCATGATTTCGGCCGAGAGCCGGCCCAGTTTGGGGTCGGCATCGAAAGCGTGGGGCTGGTTGGCGAACATGTGGAGTTCGACCGGCACACCGGCGGCGTGGAGGGCGTCGTACATCGCGGTGGCTTCGGTGGCCGGGACGACGTCATCGGCGTTGCCCTGGATGAGGAGCGTGGGCGGGAAGCTGGCGGAGGCGTATTCGAGCGGGCTCGCGCCCTTCATGGTTTCGACGGCAGCGCCCGGGCCGAAGAGGGAAGGCATACCGCCCCAGGAGCGCTTGTCGAGGCCGGTGGGAGGGTAGAAGGAGATGACGGCTGAGACGGACGAAGACACGCCTTCGTTTCCGCCGGTGCCTTCAAATTCCGGCGCGCCGGTGCCGCCGGCCATGAGCGAGAGGTGGCCGCCAGCCGAGTTTCCTGAGATTACGAGGCGGTCCGGATCGATGCCGAGAGAGGATGCGTTGGCGCGAACGTAGCGGACGGCGCACTTCACGTCTTCGATCTGAGCGGGCCAGAGCGCTTCGCCCGTGAGGCGGTATTCGCTGGCGATGCAGGTGTAGCCGCGCCGGCCGAGGAGGACTCCGTAGCCCTTGAGTTGGGAGCGATCCCCGGAGGACCAGCCGCCTCCGTGGATGAGGAGGACGCCGATGCCGTTCTTCACGGATGCGGGCGGCTCATAGATGTCACAGCGGAGTTCGCGGCCGCCGCCGGTGCCGAAGACGACGCCTTCGCGCGTGGTAACCCGATCCTGGACTGGTGCGGTCATGAGTTCGAACCCCCGATGTGCGTAGCGCCGCAGTCTAGACCATCCGCGGACGGTTGGGCGGCGAGAAGGCGCGGGGTAGGAGTGGAGGCGGATCACCTGGGGATGCTAGGCGACAGGGGTCGGACTGGCGTTGGGAGTTCGTAGCGTGTGGGGTGGCCTACATTTCGAGACGGAGGAGCAGCTCTCCCTCTTCGATGCGCTGCTGGGGCGCGACGAGGATTTCGGCAACGGTGCCGGGCGCGGGGCTTTCGAGCGGGATTTCCATCTTCATGGATTCCACGATCAGGAGTTCCTGGCCGGCGTTGACTGTTTCGCCGACGGAGACGAGGACTTCGAGGATGGTGCCCGTCATGGGCGCGGGGATGTCCTGGATGGCCATGTGAGCTCCGGCGAATGGATGTGGGGCGACTCTACTGGTTGGCCGGGAAGCGGGCGAGGGGTGTTGCCTGGTGTTTGCGGGCGATTAGCGACCATGGGGGGACGGGGATCTTGGCCTCCCTTACGGTCGGGGCTGTTTCCGCGCGCGCGCGGGGGTTTGGCCAGGAATGCCGAAAGGCCGCCCCCTGCCTTTCGGTGGGTAGCGGCCTTTTTGGCGTGTGGAGGTCGTCTATCGAGTAACCCTGCCTGCGAATCCTTGTCACCGATGGCTGCGGAGGCCCTTGCGGACCAGCGCTCCACCACCGGGAGCGGCCCCGGATTCGGGCTTGCGCCCTACAGCCGGGACAAACTAGCAGGCTCGCACCACTGCGCGCTGCCGGACCTTGCGGCACCGGGGGCTTCGTGGCCGGGCGGCCTTGCGGCGCCTCACAACCAGTACAACCCTGCCTGAACGGTCGCCCGTTTTCGGCCCCGCTGGTGGGGACCGCGCACTCCGGGGCCGTGACCCCGGGCTCGCTTGCCCTTGGCGCTTCCAGGCCGGTAGGCCTTTCCCCGCCTGCGGTGTGGTTCTCGACCACCCCGCCTCCAACGCCGCGAAATGTATCGGCCGTTGGGGTGAGTTCCAAGCGAGTTATGACGCCTTGTGATCGAGGTTCACGAAGCCTTGAAGAAGGCCGCGGATTATCGTCGTGCGGCGCGTTTGTGCGTGACAGAACGCGAGAGAGTGCCGTATACGGGCTTATGTGGGCAGTTAGGTAAAGGCGAATCAAGTGCGGAGGGCCTGCACCGGGCCCGGGTGGCGCACGAGACCGTGGAGGAATGGGGTACCGCCGTTTCGGTGTGAACCGGACCACTTTTCCATATGCAGGCCGCGGTGCCGGGTGTTAGAGTCCCGCATTCCACAAATCCGGACGTCTTTAGTTAGCGGTATCCAGCTCCCGGAGTTGGACGACGATCCGGCGTGGACCGCAGGAGCCACTGATGACCGAGACATTCAACGTTGCATGGTCAGACCGGGCCGACGCGAACTTCGCGTGGCGGCGGGACCGCTGGCACGCGCCCAACGCGATCACAGTGCTTGCCGGGGACATGGCCACCGTTATCAGCCGAGGGTTTAAACGGGCATTCAAGGCGAATCAGTCGCCAATCTACATTGAGTTCCAGCGTATCCACGGGCACCTATACCTCGCACCGAAGCCATTCGCGCTTGCCGGACCGGAGGGGATAGAGAACGTTGAGTCGCAGCCCGCGCTGGACCAGAACCATGCGACGTGGGACCAGGTGTGGCTACCCGAAGTCCAGGGGTACCACGCGCGCTGGGAGGCGTTTGATCGGCACCATGCGAGTGCTGAAGAACTGCTCGCGCACATCGAAGAGTCCCTCCAAATG